>JAJZIF010000456.1 GCA_021810735.1 Acidobacteriota bacterium | reverse complement strand
GCCAAAGATCACCCACAAGATCCAGCTGAGATGCAGGCACAGCACCAGAACCACGAGGGTGTCGTCGAATTGCGCCGACCTCATAGCATCATTTTTTCATGCTTCGAGACTGCGCTCAATCAATGCCCAATGCCATCGGCGAAAAACGCGCCGGGGAGTTTTTTGCCGCGCAGCCGCGGCTCCTGCTACGCTCAGACGTTGGAAAGTTTCGCACATGGAGAGTCTCGTATGAAAATGAAGAATCTTGCCGTACTCTCAGTTCTCCTCGTTGGCATCGCGCTGTTGGGGACGCCCCGCTTGCATGCGCAAGCGACCATGGCCGGGGACCAAGCAGCTCCCACAGATACACCAGCCGGCGCAATCGACCAATTGTTAGGCAAAGTCGAGGGGGAGATGGTTCCGCTGGTCGAAGCCATGCCCGCGGATAAATTCAACTTCGCCCCCACCAATGGAAATTTTACGGGCGTGCGTACATTCGAGGAGCAAGTCAAGCATGTCACCGGCGCCAATTACATGATGTTCGGCGCTGCCGCTTCGATCAAGCCGACCGATATGCCGGACATGAAAACGCTGAAAACGAAAGAGCAGATGGTGCAGGCGCTGAAAGATTCGTTCGCGTTCGCGCACAAAGCCATCGCCACGCTGGATCAGGACAATGCCATGGAGGTCGTGAAGCCGGTCGATGGGGTCGACACCCGGGCCGGAATCATGTTGTTCGCCATCATTCACATGAACGACCACTTTGGCCAGATGGTGGAATATCTACGCATGAACGGCATTGTCCCGCCATCGAGCCTTCCCAACAGCAAGTAAGCCCGCAGAGAAGGCCGCGTGGCCGCATCCATCCCTTCAACTCCAGGCGAGGGCACGCATCGTCCAGCAAGTCCTCGCCTGCGTCCCTGTTTTGGCGACGCGAACATCCGCGACGCACGAGCAGGAGAGAACGCGAATTCCTGTCTACCTTCCTGTTCCTTTTTCATGGCGCACGCGAACCGCGCGCTGGAATCGGCCCCATTCCACGGCCACGCCGATCAGTCAACCTAAACCCAGGCCCCAACGTCTAAACCTGTAGGAAAGATTTTCAGGCAACTATCCGCACGCTGCTTGTTCTTGCCACGGCGAATTCCCACGGACGTTCCCACTCGAAGGAGTTGTTGAATCATGGTCAGTCACTGTGCAAACCCCCAATGCCTGAAGCCGCTCCATTATCTGCGCGAAGGAAAAGTTTTTTTATTCACCGGAAGAAATACCTCAAAAGGGAAATCGACGCTTCCTCGTCTCGAACATTACTGGCTTTGCGGGGCCTGTGCGAAGGAATGGACGTTGATGATCAACGAAGAGAACGGCGTGCAGTTGCTGGAAAGAAAGCGTCGGCGCGCTCGAACTGCCCTCGTCGCGCCATCGGCGGTACCCGCGCTGTAGCTCCGTTTCGCTGAACCTTGAGACGTTTGGATGGACCGTGGTTCTTCAGCGAAGGGGGCCAGCGCGAAATGCTCGTTCAGGGAACGCAACTGCTATAAGAAACTGTCTATGCCTTGGCCACCGGTGCGGCGCTCTTTTTGTGACAGGCCCCGCACTGACCCAGGCCGGCATCCTGATATGGGTCGGCCCGATAGCATCCGGCCAGAGAGTAGACGCGGACTTTCAATAAATCTTCCAGCATCTTCAATCCATCTTTCAGATAGCTGATCCGGGAACGCTCGTCATGTCCCCAGGTGACGGGCACTTCGTCGATGCGCATTCCCAACCGCAAGGCGATATAGAGGATCTCAGGATCGAATCCCCAGCGTTCGATTCGTTGGCGGGCGAAAATCGTTCGCGCCGCCTCCCTGCGAAATGCCTTGAATCCGCATTGGGTGTCGGCCAGCGGCAGATGCATGATCAGTCGCGTGAGCCAGTTGAAACAGCGCCCGAAGAACCGGCGATAGATGGGCTGGCGCAATGTCTGGCGCGAGCGATCGAGCCAGCGGGAACCGATGGCGACATCGGCGCCGTCCGCGATGGCGGCAAACAGCAGTTCCGCCTCTTCAATGGGCGCCGATAGATCGGCATCGGTAAACATTACAACAGCGCCTCGCGCCTGCAGCATTCCGCTGCGCACGGAATAGCCTTTGCCGCGATTGCCAGGGTTTTCGATGAGGCGGAGATTGGGATATTGGCGAGCGGCCGCGGACACGATGGCCGCGGTCCGATCTCGGGAACCATCGTTGACCACCAGTACTTCGGCTACCCAGTGGCGCGCCTTGACACAGTCCATCACCCGATCCAGCGTCGCGCCGATGCGCGCCTGCTCGTTAAAAGCAGGAATTACGATGCTGTATTGCGGCTCATCCATGAGTCCTTCAGTCAGCTAAGGGTTCGGCAAATCCTACAATCGGGGACGGATGGCGGACATCTCCCCAATTATGGTGGAACATTCCCCTTTCTGCAATCTTCTTGCGTCGCCAGGCCGCCTGCCGCTGGCTCCGCCGGGCATGCCGACCTGGGCTTGCGGATGGGCGAATTCAACGCAACGGCCTTTGGATGCTACACTCGCCGATATGGACGAACGAAACGAGGCGACACGCGGGCATTCCTTCTGGTTTTGGCTGAGCCTGGTGGGTGGACTGTTCCTGCTGTTTGTTGCGCTGTTGTGGACAGCGGCGTGGTTTACGCTGCGCTCGTCCGGCACATCCACAGCGGGCTTCAGCGGTTTCGGTTCCGGTCAAATCGCAGTGGTGGATCTGAAGGGCGTGATTCTTTCAGCGGACGACACGGACGAACAGTTGGAGAAATTCAACCACGACGATTCCGTGAAGGCCATCATCCTGCATATTGACTCTCCCGGCGGCGGCGCGGCCGCCTCGCAGGAGATTTATCACGAAGTCTTGCGGATCCGCAGCCAACACAAGAAGCGGATTGTGGCATCCATTGAGAGCGTCGGCGCAAGCGGCGCGTACTACATCGCAACCGCGACAGACCGCATCTATGCCAACCAGGCGAGCATTGTCGGCAGCGTCGGCGTCATCATGCAGTGGATCAATTACGGCGGCCTGCTGAAGTGGGCCAAGCTGAAAGATGTGACCCTGAAGGCGGGCGCGCTCAAAGATGCAGGCTCTCCCACGCGCGACCTGACGCCGGCGGAGCAGGCCTATTTTCAAGGCCTAATCGACAACATGCACATGCAGTTCATTCAGGATGTGGCGGCTGGACGGCGGTTGCCGGTGAAAGACATCCAAGGCTTGGCAACCGGCCAGGTGTGGACCGGGGAGCAGGCGCTGGGATTGCACTTGATCGACCAGACCGGCGGATTTCGCGTGGCCTTGCTCGGCACCGCCCGCGCTGTGGGCATCAAGGGCGAGCCTCAAATTGTCCGTCCTCGCGAGCCTCATCCCGGGTTGATCGACCTGGTGTTGGGAACGAACTCGAAGCTCCAGTTTCCCAATCCGGGAGAATTGCAATCGCTGCTGGAAAAGAGCCCTGGATTCTATTTTTTGTGGCAATAGGTTGTTGCGATACCGATGCGCAATCCCCAGGTTGCATCCTATACTTTGAAAATGAAAGGGTCTGTTTATGACAAAAGCCGATCTTGTAGTGGACGTGATGCGACTGGGGGACCTGACGCGTACCGATGCGGAAACGATCATCGAAACCATCTTTGATTCCGTCGTGGCGGCGCTGCGCTCCGGCGATAAGATCGAGATTCGCGGCTTCGGCAGCTTCCGGACACGGCAGCGCAACCCTCGCATCGGCCGCAATCCCAAGACGGGGGCGCGCGTCGAGGTGCCCTCCAAACGCGTCCCGTATT
>JAJZIF010000455.1 GCA_021810735.1 Acidobacteriota bacterium | reverse complement strand
GTTTACTGTCAGCCGTGAAGGCGGCAGGCATGAATTCGATCCGGACGAGTCCGGCCCGGTCTACAAGCAGCTTCCACTTATTGCTCCGGCGGATGACGGTGAAAAGATTGTGCAGGTACCCGGCGCCCCCGCTCCAGACTCACTCGGGCCTGGCGATGATGATGTCACTCATCTGACGAATTGGCTTTCGGCCATGCGGAGCCGTAAAGAATCGAACGCGACGGTAAACCATGGTTTTTCTCATGCGATCGTGACGATCATGGCGGCGCAATCCTATTGGAGTGGCAAGAGGCTCTATTGGGATCCGGCGAATGAGGAGATCGTGGCCAGTCCCGTCTCGAAGCAAAATCTCCAGGCATAAAGCCGGCCGGTCTTTTGTCAGAGATGGATGCAGGCGCATTTTGAGGATCGCGATTGAGACTACTTCGTGGCAAAGGATGGATACCACTGGCCGCTTTGGCTTGCATGATCTCCGCGCAGCCAGCTTTGGCTCAAATGGACACTACCTCCCCTGCGCCTATGGAGTCCTTGAACAGGATACTGTCCCAGCAAATCCAACCTGTCGACGTGACTGCGTTTCAGTTGCAGCAATATTTGAGTCACCAGATTACGCCTTTGCCCTCCCCCAGCAGCGCGAAGGAATGGACGACTGAAGAGCGGAAGCTGCGAACGCATGTTCTTGATATGATCGCGTTTCACGGCTGGCCACAGGCCTGGGTTAACTCTCCTCCTCACTTTGTTCGGGTTGGACAAACTGAGGTGCACAACGGATATCGCCTGAGCAAGTTTCGGTATGAGATTGTGCCGGGCTTCTGGTCCGTCGCGATTCTGTATGAACCGGAAAAAATCGGTACGCGAGTTCCCGCCATCCTCAATCTTCTTGGCCATGAACCGCCCATGGCGGAGGCGGTTGAATATGAGCAGAAGCGCTGCATCAACTTCGCAAAAAGAGGAATGGTTGCCCTGAGTTTAGGCTGGGTCGGATTCGGCGAATTGGCCCAGCCCGGGAATGCGCATGATTACGCAGCTGCGCTTGATCTGGTCGGGTCCAACGCCTTGGGTTTTTTCTATCTGTCGATGCGCCGCGGCCTGGATTATCTGGCGAGCATTCCGAAGGTCGATAACACCCGCATCGGCGTGACTGGGCTCTCTGGAGGCGGATGGCAGACGGTAATATTGAGCGCCATGGATGAGAGGGTTGCCGCCGCGATCGAGGTGGCGGGGATAGGATCGCTTCAGTCGAACATCACCCATCCCGTGGATACAGATGAGATCGAGGAAGACGCAACCGACCTGAACCAAGGGGAGGATTATCCGTTCTTTGTAGCCATGCGCGCGCCCAGGCCAACCTTGTTGATCCACAACGCTGAGGACGACTGCTGTTTTCGCGCCGCCCTGGTCAAGCCGTACATTTACGACCAGGTTCGACCATTCTTCGATCTTTTCGGCAAACCCGGCGCTCTCGCGTGGCATACCAATGTCGATCCTGGAATTCACAACTACGGCCTGGACAGCCGGAAGCAAGCGTACAAATTCTTCGACCATGCTTTCAACGTTTCAGCCACGCCCGAGGAGATACCCAGCTCAAGCCAGATCCAAACCCCACAGCATCTGACCGTGGGACTGCCCGCCGGCAATCTTACGATTCTGGACCTCGCCAAACAGCTCGCGAGCACCCGTTCGCGTCCCGTTGCTCCCGAGGCGGTTGCTGACCGTAAGGAATGGATGCAATCGCATCGAGAGCAACTGAAAGCCGTCCTTCGCTACAGTCCCGTGGATGTTTCCGCCGTTTGGCGCATGAACAGCACCCGGCATCTTGGCGTGCAAACGCTGTCCTGTCGTTTCGATTTGAATAATGGCCTGAGTGCCGCGGGCGTATGGATACAGGGCATCGGTGAGCCTCAAGATGCTCCTGTGACGATTGTCATGAATGACAAGGGATACAAAGCTGCGGCGGAAGAAATCGCAATGCACGTAAACCGGGGTGAACGGGTCCTGGCCCTGGATTTGTTGTTCACCGGTTCCATGCGGCCTCAACAGCCTGATCCCACAGATTGGGAACTTCTGGTATCCACCACCGGGGGCCGCCCTTTGGGAATGGAAGCAGCGCAGTTGCTTGCCATCGCACATTCGGTGCGTGCCTCGACAGGGCAGGCAAAGCTTCGCGTGGACTCCGATGGTATACGCACGCAAGTGATTGCACTCGTCGCCGCCGCGCTGGAGCCCGGCACCTTTTCTCAACTGACGAGCAATCATGGAATGAAAAGTTTAGGAGACCTCCTCTCCAGGCCGGTTCCGTTCCGGTCCGCGCCAGATTTATTTTGTCTCGATTTTTACAAGTATTTTGACCTGGATACGATGTCCACCATGGCGGCACCGGCGAAGATTCAGAGCCATTAGCCTGTATGCTGGCTCAGGCCTTCGGGTCTCCAGATGCTCCTGCCATTTTGAATCGCAGCATTCCTGCGCGTTTGAACGCGCCGTGAGGGACTTCCGGTCTCAGCCTTACCGATTGGCGCTTGGCCAGGCGGATGCTACCCTGTTTGTATTGTGCTGGCGTTTTCTTCTCCGCTGAAAGTTCCTTGGCGCCGGTCGTGTGCTTGGATCCCGGGACATCGATTCGGCGGAAACCGCTCAATTTCGCATGACCCCGTAGCTCAGGTGGATAGAGCGACGGTTTCCTAGTTAAGGTAGATCATTTGCTTTGATCGACTTACAGGGTCAGGACAACGCACAAAATAGCACCAAAACTTTCAAATTGTCCTGGAATTGACCTGATTTGAGCGACGGTTTTGTTCACTGTGTATCATCGCTATCGAGGAATTCATTATGGAATGCATGTACTGTAAGAGACCTATGGACGAGAAAAATCTGGATCACTTTCAGTGTCCAAAATGCGGCCATCAGGAGGACCGCACGGGGCATATCCCATGTGAGTGTCAAAATTGCAAGAACGCACGTGAGGGAATTTTTCCAAAACCATCCATCTGAAACTTGTATCCTCTGTTTCGGATACTTGATCGATTCGCATCATTTCATCCCAATGTGGACGTGCAACCGAGCAAGTGCTTAGAGAATTCCGAGGATCACCGACGCCGCGGTCCAACCGCCGATCACCATCATGAATTGTCCCAAATTGTCCTGATCATTGTTACGCTGTCTGCAAGCACTTGATTCTGAAGCGACCCCGTAGCTCAGGTGGATAGAGCGACGGTTTCCTAAACCGCAGGTCGGAAGTTCGAATCTTCCCGGGGTCACCATCCAAGCCAGCGAAGTACCCATTCTGAGAGGCACTTAACAAGGCGTACAAAAGCAAGATTCTTAGTGCCATTCGATATTCTTCCTTCCTTGTCATGCTGACTGTTACTTATTCAACACCCTTCTGCGCCCTGCAAGCTCCACTGCTGGGCGAGCCTGCCCTGCCACTGGCTATGTCCCTGCTGGTCGCGGCTCCAATAGTTTGCCTGCCCGGACGCGAACTCCCGTGCATGATACGTCTGCGCCTGGCCTGCCGAGAGTGGTTTGGAGATGGTTAGCGCGAAGTTCTCAATAAAAAAACGGCTGTTCTCGCTGTACCGATTTTCGGCCCAGCTCACGAGAGTTTCACTTCTCCGCTACACTTCCATTTGGCTATCGAGATAGTCTGGATGCCATGGAAGATCTCCGATACATTTCCTTTCCGCCCCGACTTTCCGCAATCCGGAAAGAGACCACGGATATCCAATTCGGGATGGCTTCAGAGCCATTGGTGGGTACGCTTTTGCGGACCCTTGCAGCGTCGAAACCAAGA
>JAJZIF010000454.1 GCA_021810735.1 Acidobacteriota bacterium | reverse complement strand
CAACACTGGCCAGTCCTGTATCGCGGCCAATCGTATTTACGTTCAGAAGGCGATCCACAAAAAATTTCTCGACAAATTTGTGGCTGCGGTCGAACGCCTGAAGACCGGAAACGGGCTGGACGATGGAATGGACGTAGGCCCACTGGTCAATCAGTCCGCTTTAGATGGAGCATTGGCGCAGATCGAAGACGCAGTGAAACACGGAGGAAAAATTCTGGCGGGCGGCAAGCGCAAGAGCGGGACCCATGGATTTTTTCTGGAGCCGTCTGTAATCGATGGGGCCCACGACCACGCTGTCTGCATGCAGGAAGAAACCTTTGCCCCGGTTGCCCCAATCACCACCTTCGATACGGAAGAGGAAGCTATCAGGCGCGCCAACCAATCCCCGTACGGGCTCAGCGCCTATGCGATGACCAGCGACATTGGGCGCATGTTCCGCCTGTCCGAGCAGATTGAAGCCGGGACCCTGGGAATCAATGATGGCGCACCCACCACCAGCCAGGCTCCGTTTGGAGGAGTCAAGCAGAGCGGCTGGGGACGCGAGCTCGGCACCGAAGGTCTCGAAGCGTTTTTAGAAACCAAGCACGTCTCCATCGGCGGTGTCTAAACATTTCCACGTAGTTGAAATACTCAGAAAGAAGGTCAAATCGTATGATTCAGTTTCTAGTGCATGATGCGGCGGACGACGTTGGGGTCGCGGTCGTGGATATCGAAGCCGGCTCCGATTGTTCCGGCCGCAATTTAACAACCAATGAATCCCTGAAAGCCAAGTCGACAGAAAAAATTCCTCTCGGCCACAAACTTGCCCTAAGAAATTTTGCCGTTGGAGATTCCGTTACGAAGTATGGCTGTGTCATTGGACGAGTGGTTCAGCCCATCAAGGCGGGCCAGCATGTTCACGTTCATAACGTTAAAACGAAAAGGTGGGCATAGACATGGCCAAGCATAAAATCTTTGCATTTCGCCGCGAGAATGGTCGCGTCGGCGTCCGCAATCACGTCATTATTCTGCCGGTGGATGACATCTCCAATGCAGCATGTGAAGCGGTCGCAAACAATATCAAAGGAACGCTCGCGCTTCCCCATGCCTATGGCAGGTTGCAGTTCGGTGAAGACCTCGACCTGTTCTTCCGCACTATGATTGGGACTGGAAGTAACCCCAATGTCGCAGCCGTCGTTGTCATCGGAATCGAGGCAGGCTGGACCCAGCGCATCGTGGATGGCATCGCCAAGACCAAAAAACCGGTGGCTGGCTTCTCCATTGAAGGCAAAGGGGACATTCGCACCATCGCTGAAGCCTCCTACAAAGCCAAGGAATTCGTACAGTGGGCTACCGAACTGCAACGAACCGAGTGTGATCTCAGCGAGTTGTACATCAGCGTGAAATGTGGAGAGTCCGACACGACGACGGGACTTGCCAGTTGCCCCACGGTGGGCAATGTCATCGACAAGCATTGCGAATCTGGCGGCGTGGCCTCCTTCGGAGAAACCACCGAACTCACGGGTGCCGAGCACATCGTTGCTGGAAAAGCTGCGAATGAAGCTGTCCGAAAAGACTTTATGGCTGCGTTTGAAGACTATACCAACCTTGTCTTCAGTCAGAAAGTAGATGACCTGTCGGAGTCTCAACCTACCAAGGGAAATATCGCGGGCGGTCTCACAACGATTGAAGAAAAAGCTCTGGGCAATGTCGAGAAGCTGGGCAAGCGGACGAAATTCGTTGGTTGCCTCAAGCCTGCAGTCGCTCCTACGACTCCGGGATTGTGGTTCATGGACACATCGAGTGCCGCGGCTGAAGCGGTGACTCTGTGGGCAGCTTCCGGCGCAGTCATTCATCTATTCCCGACCGGCCAGGGCAATGTCATTGGGAACCCGATCGAGCCTGTGATCAAACTCTCCGGCAATCCCAAGACGGTTGCCACCATGAAGGAGCACATCGATCTCGATGTTTCACCCATCCTGCAGGGCGAAATGACTCTGGATCAGGCTGGGGATGCGTTGATCGATGTCATCGTTCGAACTGCCAACGGTCGATTCACAGCGGCTGAGGCCCTTGGACATCGCGAATATGTTCTCACCAAACTGTACAGAAGCGCGTAATCGCAACTTCTGACGAAATTCGCCAGGCTGCATTTGAGGAATTTAGGTCATGCATGCATATTCCAGACTTGAACTAGAAAACTTGGCTGCTAGCTTGGCGAACGGCGTCGGTGTGCCCGAAAAGGACGCGAAGATTTTCGCTGAAACGCTCATCGACGCGGACATGCAGGGCACCGCGACCCACGGAATCTCCAGACTGAATATTTATCTGCAACGAATTGAAAAGGGCCTGATCGATCCCAGGGCGGAACTGAAAATCGATCGCCAGATTGGAAGTATTCTGACGCTCGACGCGTCCAACGGCCTCGGGCAGGTCCAGGCAAGAAAGGCCCTCGACTTACTGATGCCTCTTGCCCGGACTAATGGAATTGCGGCCGCCACGATCCGCAATTCACAACACTTTGGCGCTCTGTCCTACTACTGCAATTTGGCGGCTGACCAGGGTTTTGTCCTGCTAGCCATGACCAACTGCGAACCTGCCATGTCGCCGGAGGGCGGCTGTCAGGCTTTCTTCGGCACCAACCCCATCGCCGCCTCCTTCCCCACTGGAAAAGGATTCAACGTCAAGATCGACCTGTCCACATCGACGATTGCCCGTGGCAACATTATTGCAGCGCAAAAAAAGAAAGCCCCCATTCCTCTGGGATGGGCCCTCGATCGCCAGGGCCAGCCGACGACCGATGCTCAGGAAGCCCTGCTCGGCACGGTTCTCACAATGGCCGGACACAAGGGCTACGCGCTTGCGCTCATGGTGGAAGTCTTCAGCAGCGTCTTATCCGGTGCAGCCATTGGTCCTGCCATCGGGTCGATGTACAAAGATCTGGATCGCAAACAGGATGTGGGTCATTTTTTCTGTTTGCTCCACATCCCTGCCTTCATGGATCTGGACGAATTCACGCAGCGCATGGACCAGACAATCGACGGCATCAAAGCTTGCAGGAAGCGTCCCGGAGTCGAGGAAATCCTCGTTCCCGGCGAACGCTCGGCGAGAAATGCAAAAGACAACAGCGCGCGAGGAATCACTCTCTCCAAAGAGATTCTCGCGGAGATCGAGCAATGGTGTACCCGGTTGAATGTTCCTTTCCATTATCAAGAGGCGGCCATTTAAATCATGCGAGACATCCTGATTTCTGAGAACATCCGCGGAGCTGCTGTCGACGCGCTCAGCACACGATTCGACGTTTCCTGTCTGCCAGACTTATGGAAAGATCCCAATGCGCTCGCGACGCAGATCGCCGAATTTCGCGCCCTGATTGTTCGCAATCAGACGCGAGTCACATCCGCGCTCTTGGCTGCGGCTCCAAATCTGAAGGTCATTGGGCGTGCTGGCGTCGGCCTCGATAATGTCGATGTCGACTATGCGACCAAGGCCGGCATTCTGATCACCTACACTCCGGACCAGAACGCCATCAGCGTCGCGGAAATTGCAATCGGACAGATGCTGTCGCTGGCGCGCTCCATTCCCAACGCGAACTACGACACCAAGGGCGGCAACTGGAACCGTCAGCAATTCATCGGAATTGAACTGTACGGAAAGACTCTCGGCATTATCGGCGCGGGCAAGATCGGCTATCTGACTGCCAGGCGAGCGCAAGCGTTTGGGATGAAGATCCTCGCATATGATCCGTTCCTCACGCAGGACAATGTGTACTTAAGCGAACTGAATGCCGAGCTCCTGGAACTCGATGAGCTGCT
>JAJZIF010000453.1 GCA_021810735.1 Acidobacteriota bacterium | reverse complement strand
CCTACCGGTGTCATGTTCTGCGCAATGCGTCATGAATACGTGCTCCTGCTGAAGGTGCCGCTACCGTGGACGCTTCGATGTATGTCGAAGAATACCGGGGTTGCGGCAGGCGCAGGTCTTCCTTGGGCCAGAGCCAATAATGCAGGAATGAACACCTGCGCTAAGCATGAAAGTCTCAAGGCAGCCAGTCACGTTGCCACATTTGGCTTTAGATACGAAACTACGATACACCCTTGGGCGCACCCTGATCGAGATACTTTCCCGAGCGGGCATGCGATGGTGAGACTGCTTCGCCGTTACAACGAAGCGCTCTCATCGCGGGCAGGTCGAACCTGAATTTCGACCGACCGTGTGCCCAGTTCTCCATGACGAGCTTCCACTCGAATTCTCCCGGTACCCCGCGCTGCTGCCCTGATCCATACCGCGCCAGCACCTCCGCTGTCGGCCAATTGAAACGGGTTGTCGCCCACAATCGTTCCCGGACCGCTGATCCGCATGCGGACTTCGCCGTCAGCATAGGGGCGTGGAGCGCCAAATTTATCGATCACTCCAAACGCCAGCCTGGTTGCGTCCGATCCGTTTCCCACCAGTTCCTTGTCGTCTGCCTGTAACCAGAGGCGATCTGTAGTCCTGTCAGACGAGAACGAGCGCGATACCACGAGGTTGTCACCCACATATCCGTCGATTCGAAGCTCCGGCTTGCTGGAACCGTCCACGATGAGATTGGCGAAAAATGGCGGATATTTTAGATGAGGAAATCCAGTCCGATCGGGACGGAGAGCCGCATGCTTGTGGCCATCGATCGACAATTCCAGCCGCTCGCAATTGGAGAAGATAGCGACCCGTTCACCCGGCCCGGATGGTGAATGGGAACCGAAGTCCCAGTAAAAACTCGGCTCAATGACTGGTCGGATTTTTGGATCGATTTGCGCGCGATAGAACGATGCGCCCAGTTTCGGGATGCGGAAAACATCGGCCACTCCTGGACATTTCACTCCGTCATAGGAGTGAAGCAGGCTGGCGTAATCAAATGCACACCATGCGATCACCCCTCCAATCCGTGGATAATCCGCGCCTCTGTCATGCGCCTGGGCATGGAAAAGCGCTTGGTCTTGCTGGAGCTTCAGATCTCCAGCCCGGCGATATACGCTATCGAAACCACGGCCGCGCTCGTAATTGAATTGACCCACTGTTTCCGTGATGAAATATGGCACTCCCGGCAGCGGCTCGCGTATCCCCACACTGCCATCCGGGGCTGCATGATAATCATCGAACGCAAACACATCCTGGCGCCACTCCTCGCGCCAGTTCTTCAACGAAGAAGGAGTCATGGTCCCGGACGTGGGCCGCGAGCCATCGAGTGCGTTCGCTGCGTTTCGCGTGCGTTCATACAACGCTGGATCGTTGCGAGATTCGTTAATCCTGACCCCCCAGATGACGATTGCAGGATGGTTTCGGTCCCGACGCACCATTGCTTTGACATCGCTGACGGTCAGATCTTGCCAGGCTTCATCGCCAATGTATTGCCAACCCGGAGGTTCCTCCCAAACCATCATTCCCAGCTCGTCACATGCATCGAGAAACGCCTCCGATTGCGGATAGTGGGAACACCGGACCATATTGCAATTGAATTCGTGGCGAAGAATCTGGGCGTCCCTGCGCAATAGCCGCGGAGGCGCGGCAAAACCGACATAAGGATAGAGTTCATGCCGATTCAATCCGAATATCCGGAATCGATGGCCATTGAGAAAAAAGCCGTCGACTTCAAACCGCGCATCGCGAAATCCGACCCGTATCCGATAGTCATGCACCGGCTTGTCGTCTGCGAATAACGTAACGACGAGGGAATAAAGATGGGGGGCGGACACATCCCACAGCTGGATGTTTCCCAGGTCGCCCAAACTCAGCGACACTTCTCTTTCTCCGGCCTTTTCCAGCCCCACGCTCTTCGATGCGGTGGCAACCACTCGCGCACCATCCCGGAGGCTTGCCGCCAGGCGACTGGGACGTGTCAAAGGCACACCCGCATCGATTGTGCATGTAACTTCCAGTCGCCGGTCGGAAGCGAGCACATTCACGGGTTTGGCAAAGACATCGCTGATGAATACCTGGGGGACAATGCGAAGCTCAACAGCGCCATTCATGCCTCCGGGCAGCATGTAATCGACGGAAACAGGGCCACTGGGAGAACCGGCCGGCGGAATGCCTTGCCAGCGCGAATCCACCGCGACGGCCAGTACGTTTCTTTCTTCTATCAGGCTGGTGATCTCCCTCTCAAACGGAAGAAAGCCACCCAGGTGCCGCGGTAGAGTGTGGCCGTTCACTACGGGATTCGCAGCAGCCATGATCCTATCGAAATGCAGAAAGACCCGCTGCCCGCGGAATCCAGCAGGCACCGCAAAATGACGGCGATAGAGCCAGACATCCTGCCAACTCGCTGGGTCCCAATTTTGCCACGAAAGCGGAGTTACGCAATGCGGCAACGCGACGCGGGGAAATGGGCCGTCATTGAACCCCGGCTCCAAGGCTGCGGCATCGAGCTTCCCCCCGAAAAGCCAATCTCGATCCAAAGAGAGCGCGCGGCGCGCAGGCCCACTGGGTGCGGCGATCGAGTTGCTGTTCGTGCCCCAGCCCCCAAGAATCGGAACGGACGTCAGAGTGGCTGCGGCGGCAGCGCAGTCGCGGATGAAATCTCTTCGAGAGATATGAGCCAGGTGAGTTAGGTTCTTGGGCAATTCTTCAACTCCTTCACTTTCGAAAATGCCTCCTGAGCTTGTCTCGAACGGCTTGTGCGCGCCAGTATACGAACTTACGCTATTTTTCGTGCATTCGCCGAAAACTCCAATCGCCACCGGAGCGTCTCCATTGTCGTCAAAGAGACCGGTTTCGCGCAAATGATCGAGCGCGCCAAATACACGCCGGCGCATGAAACCAGCGATGTAGTTGACCAGGCAGTAGACTTAGCCGAACAAGTAGCGTTGCGCGGGGATGGAAGACTCCGGCGATTCTTGACATCCCGGTGACGTCCGCAATTATGGACTCCGCGGAGTCAGCGAGCCTTCTGGAGTTTTCGGTGGAATTTCTTCGGCCAACCCGGCCGAGAACGGCATCAGGGGCTTGCCTCGATACGATTTGCGGATCATACTGGCATTCCTGACTCACTTTAGTAATCCACTCGGGGATGCAATAGAGTGACAGATTGTAGACATCTGTGATTATCGGATTGAAAAAGTTGGCCGGAACCGGCAAACTCGTTAGTGTGACCGGCATCTATTCGATACAGCAACGCCGAAACAAACTCCCCTGGGCCGCCCGCCGGGGGAAGAGCGTGATTCGCCAGGCGACGGCAGCCTCCATATATGAGCCAGCGACCTGCGTGACAATTGCAACGGGCGATGAAATTTTAGGCCTTTCCCAAGGAGTGGATCGATATGTACTCGAAGTGGCGCGGTTTCTGCGGAATTCTCTCCCTATGTGCATCTCTCGCTCTGCTGGGTTGCGGCAGCACCAGCAACACCAACGTACGCGCAGTGAATGCGTCGCAGGGATTAACGGGTAACTTCACCATTCAGGTCGGTCAAACCGGGATCGCATCCAGCTTGCCGTTCGGTACGGAAGGCGTGCAGCCGAAAGGGCAATATTCGACGGACGACACTTCTGGAAATTATCGGGCTGTCGCCGCGGGGGCAAATCAACCCCTGGTCGCTTACACGACGCCGGGCAACAAGCTCGTTTCCACGACGCAAACATTCGCCGCAAACGCCTATTACACCATTGTGACGTTGAGTCCCGCACCCGCCATAC
>JAJZIF010000452.1 GCA_021810735.1 Acidobacteriota bacterium | reverse complement strand
AGATGATAAGGTGTGCGTTCTGCTTGAGGTCCTCGAAAAGAAAGCCTGAGCCCTTCAGCAACATGGGCACTGTCCAGCGAGCGACGAAAACGCCTGAGACCATGCCCAGGGTGATGACAAAGGGAGAGATGCCGGTCTGGACAAGCTTGGTGGGTGCTTCGGCAGCACCCAGCCATGCGCCCGCGGCAAGGCCGCAAAAGACACCCATCTGGTGCAAGGAGCGGGGAGAGCGCAAGCGGGCGGCTGTCGTGCTCATGCATTCACCTTAGATAAAAGAGCAGGCAGACCCCGAAAATCAGGATGGTAACCGGAACCCAGAGATGGATGTCGGTGAGGATGGCAAGCAGCGTGGACGGTCTCATGCAACAACCTCCTCTAACCGAAGCGGGCGATGTTCGCCGTAGGCCAACACCCTCTGCATTGTAATACGGCCGTCGATGCCGTTTGCGGGTGGCGGAGAATCCTCGCGCGGAGGCTTGGCCATGCTTTCACGCGCTGATCATGGAATTACTCATTTATGGGCGTGAATTGGAGCCGCTCACCAACCTGCGTCGGAATTCTCAGCACTGCGCCGTGCAACACCTGGGTTTGTTTTCCGGCGATGCGTAACTGCACGGCCTGAGTCGATCCCCAGGGATTGGCAAGCTTGCACATGCCGCCGTGCCGGCTGGTAATGCGCACATACGACACGCGTCCGCTGGCAATCCGGCTTGAGACCAGAAAGTCGCCGACGGCTAACAGATTTCCGAACGAGGCATTCTGATTTTTCGGCCAGTCTGCGAAGACATGAATGTACTTCTGGTAGCTCTGGAGCAGCATTGCGGAGATGGTTGTGGGCACCGTCGCTTCGTTTTCGATGCCGCCGTTACCAATGTTGTAGGCGAAGTTCGGGTAGCCGATGTGCGTCACTAGCAGGTCAAGATGCCTGAGGATCGAATCGGGATTGAAACCGGCGTCTGCCGCGGCGGGATAGAAGCTGGACGTGTCGTTCTTGTCGTACCAGAGGCGCGTGTAATTGACCGTGTTCTGTGCCGCCTGACGAAGAGCTGGGCTGCTCTCGAGGCCGACATTCCAGGCCGGAAATACGGCTTGCAGGGAATTCATCCCGGCCGAAGAGCCTGAGAGCTCAACCGGTGGATTGGCCGCAAAGCGATCGCCTTTGTTGAGATGCACCCACTGCATGCCGTGCTGGCTTTGCAGGATGACCATGGCTCCGGCGGGGATGTTATTCCCAACGGCCTTGCGGATGGCCGCGACACTGTCGGCCGGCGCGATGGGCAAACCGCTCAGGCGCGAAAAGATGTTGAGCCAGATCTCGCGCATATCCTGCCCCGTGTGCAACTGGTAGCTCATGTCGATGAGCGCCGGGTACAGCATCCTGAGAAAGCCGATGGTGGTGGCTGGATTGACATCATCGGCCGGTCCCCACATGTGCTCGTCGGCGGCATCGTTGAAATCGACATACCGTCCGTTGACCAGTTTCAGATCGTGGTCCCAGAAATCCGCCACGCCGGTCAGGAAGGGCCACATTTTGCGCGCGTAGGCGGCATCTTGTGTGTAGCGCCAGCGCTGGATGCAGTTCACGGCTGCAAACAGCGCATCGCTTTTCTGATCCAGCGACCGCATGTTGTCGGCGCTCCAGCCGGGCGATGGAGCAAGATGGGCGTAATAGATCAGTCCGTGATCGTGCAGCTTCATGGCCAGCCCGCGTCCGCGTTGGACCCAGGCCAGCAGCGGCGCGTCGTAAGGTTCGGCGAGACTTACGTGGTTGGTCGGAAAGGCGGCCCAGAATGGCGCTTCATAGTTGTAATCCAGCGTGAAATCGCCTCGCCACCAACTGCCTGCAGAAGTGATCCAGTTGCCCCAAAGTCCCGGCGCCACATTGCCGGGCCTGCTGCAGGACGCCAGCACATAGAGCGATCCATACCACCAGGACTGGACGGTCCTATCCGGTATCTCGACAAACGACCTGGACCAGAAGTTGCGCCACCATGCCAGATGATGCGACCAGCTTGCGGCGATAGTGTCCGGATTTGTCTGTTGGAGATCGGAGATCGCCGCGGAAAAATACCCGGCCGAGTCGCGGTTATCCATGACGGCAACGACCGCGATCACGCGCCCACGGGCGGGAATTGTGAATTGCATGGTTCCGTTGCCGGTGGAGACACGCGCGCCGATGATGCGCATGGCCAGGATTCCCTCAGGCGCAATGCCATCGAAGGGAATCTGCGGATCGCCGGGATGCGTTGCGGCCCATTCCCACTTGGGGCCCATCACCTGCGCCGCGGCCGGGAAGTTGGTGGTTTCGCCTACCTGCGATCCGTTCAGCAGCAGAACCATTTTGTTGCCGTTATAGGCAACGGCAACGCGGATCCACCGATGCAGCGGAACCGGGCGATTGGCCGTGACAACCGTGCCGTTCAGATTGGCGGACAGCCGGCCCTGCGAAAGATAGACGATGAATCCCGCTGCCGCTCCCTGAACCCGGGGAACATCGTGACCATAAACGCTGCCGAACGGATCGGAAACCTGTTCGGCGTGCTTCATCCAGCGGTGACTGACCAGCGAGGAGAAGATGACGGCCTCACCATTCGCGCGGCCCGCGTGCATGGTCGCCTGCACGGTAAAGCGGCGCTGGGGCATGATGATATCGCCGCATGAGAATGCGGGCGGCCTCTTTCCATCGGCTGTTCTGCTTGCGCCAGTTAAACCGGCCTTCGATTCCCAGGCATAAAGAGGCTTTGCCTGGGGATCTGTCAGCAATTTGGCGGAGGCGCCGGCAAAAACCTGAACGGAGCGGATGAGGGTGTCCGGCGCCGTGACGATTCCATCCGATGAGCCGCCAATGGTTGCGTGAACGACTTCAGGTGAGACTTTGAGCCAGCGAATGTCGCCAGAGGTTCCGCTGAGAGTTGCCCGGTCTTTGTGTCCGAAGGCGTCGAAGATGGCAGCGCGTACCGGCAAGGCTTCTGCGCCGGGATTTTGCAATTCGAGGACAAAGAGGTTCTTTCCGTCGGCGACCCAGGAGCGGGATTGCAGCGCGTAAGAACCTTCAGTGAATCTGGCGGTCACGTCGGCCGGGGCGATGTTCTCCCGCAATGCGGTGGAGGCGCCCTGCAAGGCGGAAATGGTCAGTTGCAAGCGGCCGACGGGCATGACGCGCCCCCGCAGGATGCTCCAGAAGTCATCGCGGCCGATGTAGTATTCCTGCTTTTCCGGAATTCCGCCCAAGGCCACGCCGACGCTCCCGTTGCCGACCAGCGCGCCTTTGGTCATTCCCCCGGTGACGATGTTGCCCGGCATTTGCGACCATGTGCCATGAATTCCGGAGACGATCCCGAGCGCCTTTTCAGCTACCGCCTGATGCGCAGCCGCCGCACCAGCCGGCGCCGCTCCGTACGCGGGGATTTGCGGGAACGCGCCAATGCCGAGAAGCGATAGAGCTATGGTCGCGTGTTTAGCCGCATTGCTGAACATGGTGAAGGACCTCCCTGGAGATTTTGGCAGGACGGCTTGCCAGCCCTATGAAGAATACCTTTACTCGTGCCGGTGCGATTGCTGCCGGGCCGGCCGCCGGAAAATTGAGAAACGTTTTCAGTGGGCGATGATCTGCCCGTCAACCCTAGCTTTCAGCAATGGCAAGCATGTCAAGCCACGCCTGAGCCGCGCACAGCCGGCTGCACCTTCGCTGCGTCCCCACTCCACAGCATCTTCCAGCACGGCCAAATAGCGGCCAGCCGCGCTTCAGAAGGCCTGCCAGGCTAAATCATTCTTCGATCTTGTAGTTGAATTCTTCGATGACGGG
>JAJZIF010000451.1 GCA_021810735.1 Acidobacteriota bacterium | reverse complement strand
GCGGCACGGACGCATCATTGACGGCTCCATTCTCGACTGGTCCGAACAGCCCGATTCCAGCGACTTGGGTACGCTCCATTATCGCTACTACATCGCCGGCGTCAGCTATGAATCTGCCCAGGACGTAACATTTCTGGAAGATACTCTCCCCGTCGATGCCACCTGCCTCGGCCGCCCCGCCTCTGTGCGCTATGACCCGAAAAATCCCGCCAACAGCATCATCCTCGCTGAGACTTGGAGCGGCCTGCAGTACCCGCATCCCTCGCTCGTCCCGGATGCGCATGATTCCACCGCCCTTTCCCATCTGCCTCCGGCGGTAAAATAAAGTATGCACGTGCACGCGCCGGCCAACGATCGAACCAAGCGGATTCTTCGCATCTCGCTGGTGCTCACCTTTGCCTACATTCTGCTCACGCTGTTCGTCGGTTTGCGCGCGCATAGCCTGGCGCTCATCTCGGAAGCCGGCCACAATACTTCCGACTTTCTCGCGCTGCTGCTGTCCTTTGTCGCCGTGTACTTTCATGCGCGCCCGGCCACCGACAAAAAAACCTTCGGCTATCGTCGTGCCGGTGTTCTGGCTGCCTTCGTCAATGCCATCGCGCTCATTGGCATCGCCGTATGGCTGGCCGTCGCCGCCGTTGGACGACTGATCCATCCGCAAATCGTCGAACCGCGTCTGATGATGATCACCGCCGCCGTCGGCGTGGTCATGAACGGTGTCCTGGCATGGATGCTGTCCCGCGTCAGCAACGACGTCAACATTCGCGGCGCCTTCATCCACATGCTGGGCGATACGCTTTCCACCGCCGCCGTCATTCTCGGCGGCCTGGCGATCGCGCTCACCGGCATCCAGTGGATCGATCCCATGCTGTCCCTGATTATTGCCGCGCTGATTTTTTGGTCGTCTCTTTCCATCATGCGCGAGACGCTGAACATCCTGCTGGAAGGAACTCCGGCAAATCTTTCCCTCACCGACATCCGCCGCGTCATGCAACTCGTGCCCGGCGTTTGCGGCGTCCACGACCTTCATGTCTGGAGCCTGGGCTCCCACCTCACCGCCCTGGCCTGCCACGTGACGATTCTCGATATTCCGCCCTCCGAAAGTCGCCGCATTCTCGCCGACATCAATCGAGAATTGCTCGAGCATTTCAACATCCATCACTCCACCATCCAATTCGAAATGCGCGATGACGCCGGCTGCGCCGTGGAAGACGGATGCCTCCCGACCGATGATTCATTGCTCGCCGCCGCGCATGGCCATTCGCATCGTCATTAGACAGCCGATTTTCTGTAGGGACTGGGAACGCGGGAGAGAGAAGAGTCATTCTGAACGAAACGCATTGGAGTGAAGAATCCAGAGGGCGATCGCGGCGCTTCCGCAGCAGCACAGTATAGTGAAACGCTCGAAATTCGTTGTTCACTTTCCGCCGGACCCGCTTGGCTTCGGCGATACTTAAATTCCGGCCATGGATACCCAATATGCTTGAACGTCTCACACAAATCGAAGCGCGTTACGACGATCTTTCCGCCCAGATGGCCGACCCCGCACTGGTTTCCGATCAGCAGCAATATCAGAAAATCACAAAGCAGCATCGCGACCTGCAAGCTGTTGTCGAAAGCATCCGCGACCTCAAGCGCATCGAACAGGGAATCGCCGATGCCAAGGCCATGGCCGGCGAATCCGATCCCGACATGCGCGCCATGGCCGCGGAAGAACTCGCGCAACTGGAATCCGAGCGGCCCGCCGTCGAGGAGCGCATTCGCGTCCTCCTCCTGCCGAAAGACCCCAACGACGAGAAAAATGTGATTCTCGAAATCCGCGCCGGTACCGGCGGCGACGAAGCCTCGCTCTTCGCGGCGGAGCTGTTCCGCATGTATACCCGCTTTGCCGAACTGCATCGCTGGCGCGTCGAGGTCCTGTCCATGTCGGAGTCGGGCGTGCGCGGCATGAAAGAAGTCATCGCCATCATTGAAGGCGAGCGCGTCTTCTCCCAGATGAAATACGAAGGCGGCGTGCATCGCGTCCAGCGCGTTCCGCAAACCGAAACCCAGGGCCGCGTCCACACTTCTGCCGTCACCGTCGCCGTGCTGCCGGAGGCTGAAGATGTCGACGTCAAAATCGAAGCCAAGGACCTGCGCATCGATACATTCTGTTCCTCCGGTCCGGGTGGCCAGTCCGTCAACACCACCTATTCCGCCGTCCGCATCACCCATATTCCCACCGGCACCGTCGTCAGTTGTCAGGATGAGAAATCGCAGATCAAGAACCGCGAAAAAGGAATGCGCGTCCTGCGCTCGCGCCTCTATGAGGTCGAAATGGAAAAACAGCAGCAGGCCCTCGCCAGGGAACGCAAGCAGATGGTCGGCACCGGCGACCGCAGCGAAAAAATCCGCACCTACAACTTCCCCCAGAATCGGCTCACCGACCATCGCATCGGCCTCACCATTCATCAGCTTGCTGAAGTCATGGAAGGCAAATTGCAGCCCATCGTCGACGCGCTCATCGCGCACGATCAAGCGGAGCGGCTGAAGAGCGACGCCGCACTCGCATGAGAGGCATGTTCGCCGAATCGATGACGGTTGGCGACGCCATCGACTGGGGCGCGGAAATCCTCGATGAATCCGACGAGTCCGGACCGCACAGCCGCGAGGACTCGATGCTCCTGCTCCGTCATGTCCTCGGCATCCCGCCCGCCGAAATGCACGCGTATCGCGAGCGCCCGCTTACCGGCTTGCAGACAGAAGCCTTCAACGCGCTCATCCAGCAGCGCGCGCACGGCACGCCCATCCAGCACCTCACCGGCGAGCAGGAATTTTTCGGCCTGCCGTTTCATGTCACACCGGATGTTCTAGTCCCTCGCCCCGAAACCGAGCACCTCGTCGAAGCCGCCATTGCGCGTCTCCAGCATCATCCCGCTCCGCGCATCGCCGACGTCGGCACCGGCTCGGGAGCCATCGCCGTGGCCCTCGCGCACGCGCTTCCCCACGCCGAAGTCGTTGCGCTCGACATCAGCCCCGCGGCCTTGGGCGTCGCGATGCGAAACTCGCAGCGGAACCACGTCACCCGCCGCATTCGCTTCGTCGAGTCCGACTTGCTGGCCGCCATCCAAGGCGAATCCTTTGACGCCATCGTCTCGAACCCGCCCTACATCGCGTTCTCAGATCGTCCCACGCTGCCCGTCGAAGTCCGCGAGTATGAACCGGCCTTGGCGCTCTTCGCCGGCCCCACCGGCTTGGAGTTCTATCAGCGCCTCATTCCCGCCGCGCATCTGTTGCTCGTCCCCGCCGGCTGGTTGATGATGGAAATCGGCCACGGCCAGCGCGATGCCGTCCGCGCCCTGCTCGAACATCAAGCGTGGGATGCCATCGAATTCATCCCAGACCTGCAATCCATCCCCCGCGTCGCAATTGCGCGCAAGAGGTAATGTCTCCTGGAGTTTCCTCAGAATTTTGCGGCCTGCCAGCCGAGCAGAAGTTCCATCTGTAAACTTGGCGGAGTTTGTTGCGGCGGATCGAAGCTGGTTTGCGACAGAATTCGCTTGATTCCATCGGCCAGCGCATAGAAGCGGAAGGGTGGAATGCCGAAGAATCGCTGCGAGATAATCAGCAGCTTCTCGCAGAGGATGCGCAGCTTCATCTTCTGGCCCAAAAATGTCGCGGCGAAGTAAGCTGCCGCGGTGACCAGCACGACCAGGTTCTTCAACCGCTGATACTTCAGTACGCGGATATCTTCGAGGTTATAACTCTGTTTGAGGAAGCGGAAAGTCTCCTGTCGGGTAAGGGACTGGCGCGGTATCTGCGTCAAGC
>JAJZIF010000450.1 GCA_021810735.1 Acidobacteriota bacterium | reverse complement strand
CCGCGCCGAGAAACGCGGCAAGGAACTGCCGTGGGCGTTGAAGTCGGCCCTGCTGGCGGTCGCTTCACAGACACCGCACCCACCCTCGACGCTCGATGCAAGGACGGCTTCATCCGCAACCAATTAGGCGCGGGCATTCTCTTGCCAGCCGCCGAAATTTCTCACTGTCTGAACGCCGGTGGCATGGGACGGCAGGATATCGAAACAGAAACGTTGATTGCACATGCGCTCTTCGCCGATGGCTTTGATGCCAGTGAAGATGGTACAGGCCGTGGTACGCCGATGGTGCCCATTGCCATCTGCACGGCGCACACGCAGTCGAACGGGCATGGATTTTCGGACGACATCGCGCACACATTGGAGCAGACCAACAGCCAGGCGGTGGCCTTCAATCTGCGTGGACGCGGCGGCGGATCGATCCCGGAACCGTCGCCAATGGCCAGTATTCGCGCAGCTTCCTGTAGCAGCAGCAACAGCTATCTCGCATTCTCCGCGAAAGATTACGGAGCCGATGTTGGCGGCGTTGCACCGACACTGCGTGGCATGGGACATGACGCGAGTCATGCCAATGGTGGTGGACAACTCGCCATTGCCGCTCCGCTGACAGCTTCCTATGTCAAGCAGGTCGATAGCTCCGACTCCAGCAACGGGCCGCCGAACCTGTTGCACTCCGGGATGGCCGTGTGCCGTTTGACTCCACGCGAGTGCGAACGCCTGCAGGGGTTTCCCGACGATTACACGCTGGTTGGGTATCGCGGCAGGTTGGCTGCCAATGGTCCACGCTACCGGGCGCTCGGCAATTCGATGGCGGTGCCGGTCATGCGCTGGATCGGAGCACGCATCGCAGTGGTCGATGCCATCCTCCGTGAGACCGGCATGCGGAGGTTGCCGTGAACAGGCATGCGCAAATTCGGAAGATGCAGACGTGTATCTCCCAACCGCGAAAGGAGCGTGGCGTATTTTGCCACGCCGACCGCGAGTGGGTGCTGAACATCCCGCCTTCCATTCCGTCGCCCGGAAGCAGGTCCTTCGCATGGCAGGATAGCGGGAACGATACGGGCCATTGGAGAGTATGGTTCACCCACTCTCTGCTTTTGCAGCCGGGAAAGTGGCAGGCGACGGAATATTGTTTCACTGCTGTCCGGTGGCATGGGCATCCTTCTATCGATGCCCTCCTGGCAAGCGTTTCCATAGAGCGCCAATTCTCCCGTATTTTCCCTGCTCACCTCCGGTCACTCGCTCGGTGCTGGTCCCGCGCCCGGCGGCACTCGGCGTTCTGCTTCGTTCGCTGCGGCGAACGCCCTCCGGGTTTCCGTTTCCAGCAAAAATCTTTTGCGCACAAAACGCACAAAACATTTTTCCCGGAGCCTCGGAAAAAGCACGCCCACGGCCTTGGGAGCGGGGCACACTCGCGTCGCTTCGCGCAAGAGTGTCCCGGAGGCAATCCGGGCAAATACAAACAGGAGGAATGACATGACACTCTACGAAAACAAAATCACTCTGAAGGGCTACATCGGCAAAGACGCCGCAACCTTTGCAACCAAACAGCAGAACGCCCTCGTGCTCCTGTCGCTGGCCACCAAGTCCGGCTACAAGGACAAGCAGACCAAGCAGTGGGTGAACCACACCGAATGGCACCGCATCGTCTGTTTCGCCAAGCCTGCCGAGTACGCGAAGAACCTGAAGAAAGGCGACTACGTCGAGGTCGAAGGCGAGTTGCGCTCAACCGAGTTCGAGGCGGAAGTCGGCGAAGGCAAAAAGAAGGCCACGGTCAAGCGCCGGGGTTGGGAAATACGCGCCAGCATCGTCAAAAAGCTGGCGCAGCCCCAGGCTGGCGAGAACCTCGATGCCGACTCCATCACGGAGGACGATGCCGCGTAAGCGGCGTTGTCCTCCCACGGGAGGGGCACCGTGACACTTTTTGAGAACACCCTCAAATTGCGGGGATTCCTTGGCAAAGACGCCGAGGTGCCTTCTTCGGACGGAATCACCGAGGATGCTTACGCCGTACTCACGCTGTGCGTCGAGTCCGGCGTGTGGTGGAGACCAGCGAACGAAAGGATATCGCGCACGGCGTGGTATCGCATCATTTGCCCTGGTCCTTTCTTCTGCGGCTTCACGCGCGGCATGAAGCAAGGCGAGTACATCGGGGTCGATGGGCATTTGTTGATTCACCATTACAGTTCGCTCCGCTTCACCGATCCGGTCTATGAAGTTCACGCAATCCATATCCGCAGGTTGGAGATTCCAGCGGCGGGAGTGGTTGAAAACTACCAGGGGTAATTCATTTGCCCTCTTTAGCGGGGAGGCTGGCGCCTCTCCGCATTTCTTCTGCAATGTGCCGCGTGATAAACGCGGCGGAAGGGAACACCCATGATTGCCAACGCCGTCTTCGTCGCCACACTGATGTTTCTTGCGCTCGGCTTCGGACTGATGAGCCAGATGCACTTCCTTGTTCCCTGGCGCAACCTGATCGTGCATGCGTACTTGCAACCAATCGCCACATACTGCGCGCTGCTCTTCGCCAACATCCTCGGACTCACCACCTGGGTCGAACGTAAGTTCTTCCTGCGCGATACCGGCCGCAAACTCAAACACCTCGACCAGGAGATACATAGTGGACATTCTGAACTCTCAGAAGAAATCACCGCGCAGTTCGGCGAAGAGTAAGCGGGATGCTACCGAGGTACCGGAAACATCGCGGCCTCCTCGGAAGGATTTCGACGATCCCGACGAAGAAAAGTACATGGACCGCTCCTTCGACATGGTCGCCCGCGTGCGTGCGGCCAAGGAAGCTGCGCGGCGGGAGATGGAATCGTTCGGCGATGTCTCCGAGTATGAAATCACGACCCTGCAAGGGATGAAGGAACAACAGACACAGGAAGTTTCGCAGGCCGCTCTTGACTTCGGGCCTGATGACATGCGAGAGGCGGACTGATGCGGCTCGACATTCCACAGGAGATTCCTCGCAGACGTGTTCCCGAAGGGCCACGTCCTGCGCCACCGCTCGAACCAACTCCTGTGGAGCGGAGGCGGGAGAGCCTTGCGGCGCGCGCCGAAGATCGCCAGATGCCGCAATCGCCGCGTGTCCAGCGGGAGCGCTCCGTCACGCATCCGCATCCCCGCGAACCCCGGCAGAGGACCATTGGCCCGGAGCGGCATCCCGACCGGCATATCGATCATCGTCGGCGGAGGCCGGAGTTGTCGCAGCCAGTCGTGGGCCTTTCGCTGCGCGCGGAAGAACAGAAGCTGCTCGCCGAGGTGGGACGCTTTCGTGTCATCACCACGCGAGACCTGGCAGCGACCATTTACGACAACCGGAATTCCCGCATGGAACGAGATCTCGCCTTTTTACGCGAGAAGGGCCTGGTCACGGTCGATGCGGTGAACGCCCGTCGCGATGGACGTGGCGGCAGAGTAGAGCGGATTGAGGTGGTCACGCTCACCGGCTATGGTCGGGATGTTGCGCGTCACATCTCCGGACTGCCGCAGGAGCAGAGGCTCTATGCCAGATTGGTGAAACCACGCGAGGTCGAACACGACTCGCAGATTTATCGCGCCTATCTCAAAGAAGCGGAGCGTATCGGGCAGAAAGGCGGCACGAACCTTCGTGTGCAGTTGGATTTTGAAATTAAGTCCCAGGTTCAGAAAGCCATCTATGCCGCGCGGAAGGTCGAGCCGGAGCGAGATCTGTCGGAGATCAAACGGCAGGTCGCCCAGCAGTTCGAGCTGCCTTTCGTCAACAACACCATCCAGGTTCCCGATGCGCGTATCCAGTACGACCTCGACCGTAAGGGCGATCAAGACCCGGACCAGGGGTCG
>JAJZIF010000011.1 GCA_021810735.1 Acidobacteriota bacterium | reverse complement strand
CTCGGTGAAGCTCTTCTCGTTCCCCTGGTTGCTCTCATTGGTCTCGGGCTTTTCTATGTCGTTTTGCTCCATTACGACTACCGCGCTCATCAGCGGCTCAACCACATCGACACCATCGTCACTTCCGTCGAGCAAATCCAGGACCTCATCGCCGACCAGCGGGCCATCGTCCGCCGCTTTGAAATTGCTCCGAACGACGCCCAGATTGCTTCGATCCCCGCACTCCGCAACCAGACCCGCGCCGCCATGGCCAGGCTCCAGAAGGTCGTTGCCTCTGATCCTGAAGCTTCCCACCTGCTGCTCCAGCTCAATGACCAATACCAGCTCTGGCTCGGCTGGGCTGAAGCCACCCTCGCCGGACATCTTTTCAACCTCACGCTGGCCCAGAATGACCAGCGTGGCGCCACCCTCGTCAACGCCGCTCTCGACACCACCCGTGTGCTCTTGGCTCATGAGCATCACCGTCGCGACCGTCAGGCCTCTCACATCTTCAGTTTCAAGCGCCACACGGTTATCGCTATCTCCATCAGCGCGGTCCTCATCGGACTTCTCCTCGCGACGTTTACCCGCAAGAGCCTCCTCGCAGTCTCCCGCAGCTACCGCTCCGTCATTGATGAACTCAACCAATCCTCAGAAGAACTCGAGCGCAGCCGCAACTGGTTCCAGATCACACTCGAATCCATTGGCGACGCCGTGCTCACCTGCGACCGCGAAGGCCGCATTACCTTCATGAACCCCGTCGCAGCACGCCTCACGGGCTGGCCCGCATCAGAAGCTCTGGGCCGCTCCTCGCATGAGATCTTCCGTATCTTTGACGAGCACTCCCGCAAGCCCGTCGACAATCCCGTCGCCAAGGTAGCACTCAGCGGGACCATCCTGAGCCTTTCGGGCCAAAGCCTCCTCGTAGCCCGCGATCAATCCGAATGCATCGTCCAGCACAACGCCGCGCCCATTCGTGACAACCGCGAAAGAACAACCGGCGCTGTTCTCGTTTTCCGCGATGTCACTGAGCAGCTCCGCACCCAGCAGGCGCTGCAGACCTCTGAAAAGCTGGCAGTCGCTGGCCGCCTCGCCGCCAGCATCGCCCATGAGATCCACAACCCCCTCGACTCCATCGCCAATCTCCATTACCTCATCGACACCGAGGATGACCCCGAGGCCAAGCGCGCGCATCTCGCCCTCGCGCGCCAGGAACTTGCCCGCACCATCCACATTACCCGGGCCATGCTCAGCCTCTACCGAGAGGCCGATACGCCCGTCTCCACATCTCTGGCCGACCTCACCCGCGGCGTCTTGCTGTTGCTGGAACGTCGCATCCGCGATCACGCCATCGCCGTCGACCAGTCCTATGAGGGAGACTGCATTGTCGAAGGCTTTCCTGCCGAACTGCGCCAGGTCCTCACCAATGTCCTCGTCAACGCACTGGAGGCCGCCGGCCGGCAGGGACGCGTCCGCGTCCATCTCGAAGATCAGCCTGCGCAGGAATTGCGCTCCAGTGGCACCCTCATCCAGGTCACAGACAGCGGCAAAGGACTTGCCTCCGATGCCGGCCAGCGCATTTTCAAGCCTTTCTTTACCACCAAGGGCGAATCGGGTACCGGGCTCGGCCTCTGGGTCAGCCTCGGCATCATCCAGAAACACGGCGGGAGCATTCGCATATACAACAGCACGGATCCCACCTTGTCCGGCGCCTGCGTCGAGATATTTCTTCCACGCATCAATCGCGCCCTGCATCTGCTTCAACCGGGCGCCACTAACGAACAACCCCCGGCAGCCAATCGCATCATTTGAGAGCTTTCTAAGACTGCTTCTCCACCATCAGCGCACACACAACCTGCCGCTGTCGCGGCCCATCCAGTTCCACAAGGATCACCCTCTGCCAGGTCCCCAGCACCAGTTCCCCGCGCTCGTAGGGAAGACTCAGCGCCGTCCCGATTAGCGTCGAAAGAATGTGATCCGGTACGTGCTCTGGATCGTGTGGATGCCGGTACTTCAGGTGCGGCACCATGGCTTCGAACGCATCCAGCATGTCCAGATCGGTCCCCGGATCAAGATCCGCGGTCGTCAACGCGGCCGTGGTGTGCAGCACATTCAAGAAGCAAATGCCCGCGCCCTTGTGCCCGCTCGCCGCCACAATCCGGTTGATCCGGCTCGTAATATCAATGATTTCTCGTTTCCGGTGCGTCTCAAGTGTCAGATATTCCATAGGTTCTAGCATGCCCGATTCTTTCGGCCTCCCATCTTCATCTAATTTTGTAAGATTGCTCTAAACTTAGGTTGCGACTGCTGGCGCTGATCACTGTTCACGGTTGGGAGCACGAAACATAGATCGAGGCAGGCATTGAGCAGAGGTATCAAGGGTAGAACGAAATTCGCTTGGGAAACCGCCCGGCTGGCATTTGAGCCGCTGGCCGGAGAACCACAAAAACCAGAGTTAGTCCGCCCAGGCGAACTCGGCGTCACCTTCATCGGCCATTCTTCGTTTCTCATTCAGATGGCCGGTAAAAATATTCTCGTCGACCCCGTTTTTGCCAAATGGTTGATTGTATTGCGCCGCGTGCGGCGCCCCGGCGTGGAAGTCCAGGATCTTCCCCCCATCGATCTGGTCCTGCAGACGCACGCGCATATGGACCATCTCAATTTTCCTTCGCTGCGCGCCATCGTCGACCATACCCGCTCTATCCGCGGCAAAGCACCGGAGATCATCGTTCCTCACGGCGTCGACGACCTCGTAGCGCCACTCGGCTTTGCCCGCATCCACACCATGCGCTGGTGGCAGCAATTCACCTCTGGTGCACTGCGCATCGTCATGACCCCGTCCCAGCACTGGGGCAAACGGTTCTTCGTTGACGATCACCGTGGCTATGGGGGCTATGTCCTTGAATCCGGATCGCATTCTATTTACCACTCCGGAGATACTGCCTATTTTTCGGGCTTTCAACAGATTGCGCGCCTGCACCCAAAGCTTGCGCTGCTTCCAATCGGAGCCTATAGCCCCGACTCATTTCGCAGCGTCCACACCACACCCGAAGACGCCCTCCAGGCATTTCTCGATCTCGGCTCTGATTGCATGATTCCCATGCATTATGGTACGTTCCGTCTCTCCAAGGAACCCATTGACGAACCGCTGCCGCGCTTGCTCGCCGCCGCCCAACATGCGAAAGTCGCTGACCGCATCACCACGCTCCGCGAAGGCGAAACCCTGCTGTTGAGCAACAGACCCAGCGCTCAACCTTCCGCCGATCCGGCAGGCCAGATGATCCATTCCTGATCGAGCCGGACTCCCCGGCTCCCGCATTCCCGTGCTTCAGTGCTGCACGGCAGGCGTCGGAGTAACGTTCTTCACCGGCGACGGCAAGTTCTTCAGCATCCGCCATTTCGGCGATGCAGTGCTCACTACCTGCGGCTTCAGATCTGGCCTCACCTTCACACGAGCCGCCGTCAACCGCCCGCGCTTATTGAAGCTCAGCGTCCAGATGCGCACTCCATCCGCGGCGGACACATCCGAAAACATCACGGTCCGCTTCGATGATCCGTTCCCAAACATGATCGTCGGTTCGGGCGCCAACAGCCACTGCAGCTTCGATGACGGAACCGCCAGCACCACCGAGTCATCGCCAGCCAGCGCCGTAAACGTCAAGGCAAGCGTCATCCAGTCACCGCCCGGCTGAACTTCCTTCGCTGCGATCCCCGGCGATACCACATGGTTGAAAATCTCTCGGCTCATTTTCATATTGGCCGCTCTTTTCCACGGTGCTGCGCCGCCATACATCACGGGCACCACGTACACCGCATCGCCACGGCGCGCAATCATGGCCGAAAATACCGATGTCCCCCGCCCGTCCGCCTTCGGTCTCCTGCAAACCATCATCAGGTAGTCCGGCGTATCCGGCGTCAGCACCTCATCGCACGACCATCCCGGTTCCTGCATCTGGTAGCCGAAAATCCGCGCCGCGCGCGCCAGTCTCCCACCTGCCGCGTCAAACACTGCCCGGTCAGCAGCCGGCATATGCTCGTGATCGACCTGCTTCATCCTCAGGGGAGCCGTACGCTGGTTGATCAGCGATGCCTGCTGCGCTCCCGCGGCAGCCCCGAAAACGCTCGTCAGCAACGCCACATATGCGACCTTCAACACTGCCTTCATGAAGCCCACTTTATCATTTCACGGCATGCAAAAAGGGCGGCCTCAATGGCCGCCCTCAAATCCAACTGGAGCTGTTTACCGGCGATAGTGATGCGCTCCCCGCCGCACCGGCGGACGCGCCTTCATCACAGGCTTCACGATGCCATCGTTCATGATGATCATCAGCGGGCTCTGCGTGTACGAGGCAAACGTCGCAATGTAGGTCGCCTTATCGCCCGGATTCGGAACCTTCTTCAGTGGCTTCTTCATGTTGACCGTGAAATCCGCGGTGTTTGAGTTCTGCGCATCCGGCGAAACCGCAAGCTGCACCGAGTCGGCAGTCGCCGAAATCACGACGCCAGGCACTTCAGCCACCTTGCCCTTTAGAACATCCCATACCTTCGAGGCGTCATCCGTCGAACCGTTCTTTAGAATGTATTCCTTGTCATGCAGTGACAATGTGGCAAGGTTGGGAGTGTTCAACACCGCCTGGTGCGCCAGTTGCTCCGGCGTCGGCGGCACATATTTCGTGATCGTGTAGGTCGAAGGCGGAAACAGGCTTGTCTTCGCCATGCTCACGATGGCATTGTAGCCACTCATGCTGCCGTGATACGTCTGGTACCAGTATTTTGCGGATTTCTCCGCCGTCTGCTGAAAATTCCCCGTCAGGAACTGCGCTGCACGCGTGAAGTACCAGATTGCGCTGACCACATCCTTCGGATCCTGCTGTACGTAGGCATTGGCCAGGTTGTACGTATCGTACAGACCAATCCCCTTCTGCGTATCTGTATTCGGATCGCTGAACGCGTGCAGCTCCTCCAGATACGTCTGAATCGCCGACTTGTAATCTTTCTGCGCCTGCTGGGATGCACCAATCACATCCAAAAATAGCGGCTTCAGCCCAGAGTACTGAGCCTCGGTCATATCCGCAGGCTTCGGAGCCTTCAGGCCTTGCTGCGCATACGATGCAGCCTCATTCAGTTTCGCAACATCCGTCCCTGCATTGCTCTTTGAAACAAAGGCAACGAATGCCAGGGCCCGGATATTCTCAGGTTCCACCTTCAGCAACCGTTTCGCCGCGGTCAGAGTTTCTGCCGTATTGCCGGTCGCGCGGTAGGCGGCCACCAACTGAGCCAGCATTTCCTTCTTCACTACGCTGTTCGGGTACTGCTTCAGGAACTGCTCAATCGCGGCGGCCTTGGCTGCCGGACTGGTTTGGCTCATCGCGTTTTCATACGCGTTGTATTCGGCAGGATTTTTGATGGTGATCGATCCGGAGTTTGACCCCGAAGAGCTCTGGGCAGCTGAACCGATAGGCAGTGCCAGTGCGGGTATTGTGCAAAGTGTTCCTGCTGACACGATGGCCAGCACGGACGCGATTACGACCTTCTTCATTCCGAAGCTCCTGGGACTAAATGCTGGATGCATAGTAACTTGAATGACACGCATTCCGCACAGCAAGTCGCGATCTCCCTGCCGTGTAACGCGATGAATCCTTGAAAATGCTGCAATGCAGCGGATTATAGAAACGACGGGGCATAAAAAACAAGGTTCGGCGACCTCACCACCAGAATAGCGACTGCCCCGCCCGTTGAAAAGCCGGTCAATAGCCCAAATCCCGCTCTCCCGTCAGATTTCCTGCCCACCCCCGCCCCCTCAGCACTCCCCCGGCGCTGCCCGCATCCCAACAAATGAGGCGATTATGCTGCAGGATCAAGTGGCCGTGATCACTGGCGCCAGCCGCGGAATCGGCCGGTCTATTGCACGACGCCTGGCCGCCCTCGGCGCGTATGTTGTCCTCTGCGCTCGCCATCGCGAGGATCTCGACCGCTTCGCCTCCGAACTCTGTTCCGCCGGTTTTCGCGCAGAAGCCTTTCCCCTCGATCTCACTCGGGCCACTCAGATTGGCGCACTGGCTCAGTCCATCCGCGACCGGCACAGCCGCTGCGACATTCTTGTTAACTGCGCCGGCATCGGCCAAATGGGCCCGCCCCTGCACCAGCTTTCACCCGAGGATTGGGACCGCCTCATGGCTGTCAACCTTCGCGCACCCTATCTCATGATCCGCGCCTTTGCGCCTCTCATGATCGAGCGCCGCTACGGCCACGTCATCAACATCTCTTCTCTGGCCGGCCACAATCCGCTCAAGAATGGCGCCGCCTATTCAGCCTCAAAGTGGGGCCTCAATGGCCTTACCTATTCCGTCGCCGAAGAACTCCGTGATCACGGCATTCGCGTCTCCGTGATCGCGCCCGGTTCGGTCAATACCGAATTTGGCGGAGGTCAGCCCGCCAATCCAGATGTCCGCCTTCAGCCCGACGACATTGCTGATGTCATCGCCCTGCTCGTCCAGCAGCGCCCCCAGTCTTTCGTCAGCGAAGTCTTGATCCGCCCTTCCACCAAACCCTGATACGACCATGCATGCCACACAGCACCAAATCCGGAACTCCGCGTATCCTGATCCCATGCGCATCCGTGTCCTGGCCTTCGGCGTCCTGCGGGAACTGCTTCCCTCCGCCGATTTCTGCCTCGACGTCCCCGGGCCCTGCACCGTCGGCCAATTTGTCGACAGGCTTGCGGAAGAACACGGCGCCTCGGCAGCACATACCCCTGCTGCCCGCGTGGAACCCTCCTCGTCCGCCGTCGCCGTCGCAGATATCTGGAGCTCCATCGCTGTCGCCGTCAATCGCGAATATGTTGATCGCTCCCGCCCGCTGGCCGACGGCGACGAACTCGCCCTGCTTCCACCCGTCAGCGGCGGGTCTTCCCAGCCGCTCGTCGCCCTCACTCACAACCTCATCGATACCCCGGCTATTCTCGCCTCCGTCCGCCACCCTGAGGATGGAGCTGTGGCCATCTTCGACGGCATCGTGCGCAACAATACGCGCGGCCGCCGAACTCGCTTCCTCATCTACGAAGCCTATGAGGAGATGGCTCTTCAGCAGATGCAGCAGCTCGCGGCTGAAGCCCGCCGGCGCTTCCCCATTCATGAAGTCGCCATCGTGCACCGCCTTGGCAAACTCGAAATCGGCGAATCCAGCGTCCTCATCGCCGTCTGCTCCGCGCACCGCGCCGCCGCCTTCGACGCATGCCGCTGGCTCATCGACACACTCAAGAAAACCGTCCCTGTCTGGAAACAGGAGCACTTTGAGGACGGCGCCGTATGGGCTCCCGGCGAAGCTTTCCCGCCGGAAATCGTTCCGGAGACTTCGCGTTGAAGTTACTGCCCGACTTCCGATTCTCGCCCTGCATCGCCCGGTTCCTCGCATCGATTCTCGTCGCCTTGGCCTTCATCTGCGCCGCCCATCCTGCGCAGGCGCAACCGCAGGTTCCACCCCTCCGCGTTCAGGTCCGCCTGGTCAATGTCTTTGTAAATGTCACGGACCAAACCGGCGCTCCCATCCCCGGCCTCACCAAGAACGACTTCTCCGTCTTCGACAACGGCCAGCAGCAACAGATCGCCGTCTTTGAACAGCACTCCGATCGCCCGCTGTCCATTGTCCTGGCCATCGACACCAGCGGAAGCGTACAGAAAGACCTCGGCCTCGAAACCGAAGACGCCCGCGAATTCATTCACGCCCTGCTCCGTCCCAGTGACAGGGTCGCGGTACTCGACTTCAACACCGCCGTTCACCAGGTTGTGCCCTTCACCAACAACCTGCGCGTAATTGACACCGCGCTCCGCCGTCTCTCCAGGGGCCCCGCCACGGCACTCTATGCGGCGCTCGTTCAGGGGGCACAGCAGCTTGCCCCGCTGCACGGACGCAAAGTCCTCATCGTGATCTCCGACGGCGGTAACACCGTCGACGGCGTCGACTACCCGCAGGCTCTTGATGCAGCCCGGCGCGCCCAGGCCATGATCTACCCCATCATCGACCTGCCCATCATCAACGACGCTGGCCGCGATATCGCCGGCGAACACGCCCTCATCACCCTATCGCAACAAACCGGCGGAAAGTATTACTACGCGCAGTCCGGCAATCTTCAGCCGGTCTTCAACCGCGTCGCAAGCGACCTCCGCACCGAATACCTCCTCGCTTATTACCCAAAATCGGTGCATCGGCGCTTTTCCCACTACCACGCCATCACCGTCAAGCTCAACGTGCCCCGTGCATCCAGCTATCAAGTCACCTATCGCACCGGCTATTACGCGGACTCCGGCAACCACCAGAACATGCTCGGCCCCGCGGACGGCGGCCCCAACGGATCACTTCGATAAAATTTCCCTATGCCCTTCCCAGGTTCATCCCGAAAGCGCCAGAAATCTCCGCCGCCCGGCGATACCGGGCAGGAAGCGCTCTACCTCCGCTCGCTCAGCGAGCGACAGGTGACCGTCAATATCAAGCTCCGCGACGGAGAGATTGTCTCCGGATGGATCGAATATTTCGACGACCGCATGATCCGCCTCACGCGACAAAACAAACCCAATCTGTTCATCTATAAAGAGCAGATTCGAACCATTACCGAGCAGCAGCGCCGCGACGAAGCCCGCAATCGCACCCGCCCGGCGAACGAGGAAAACAAGTGACGCCACCGGACACCGCCGACGCTACACCATTCAGAGTCCCCTCCAGCCTTACCTTCGCTTCGGCTGCTGCTCCCATCGCCCTCGAGGCCGGCGCACTGATCCACGACTATTTCAAGAAAGGCGTCGCCACCGAATACAAGGCCGACGTCGACCTCGTCACCGAGGCCGACCGTGCTTCTGAAAAACTCATCGCCGAGCGCATGCACGCCGTCTTCCCCGCTCACGGCATCTATGGCGAAGAAGGCACGCGCCAGCGCCTCAACAGTGAATACCGCTGGTACATCGATCCCCTCGACGGCACCACCAACTTCGCCCATGGATTCCCCGTCTTTTGCGTCTCCATGGGGCTCGAACACCGCCCCGCCGGGCTCGCCGAGAATCAGGATGGCACCCTCATCGCCGCCGTACTCTACGACCCCACTCGCGACGAACTCTTCACCGCCGAGCGCGGCAAGGGAGCATATCTCAACGGGCGACCCATCCACGTCTCCCAGACCGCCAATCTCTGTGAGTCGCTCATCGCCACCGGCTTTCCCAGCCGAAAGCGCCACGCCAATCCAAATGTGTACTTCTACCAGGAGTTCACCCTTCGCTCCCACGGCGTCCGCCGCGCAGGCTCCGCCGCGATTGATCTCGCCTACGTCGCATGCGGCCGCTTCGACGCCTACTGGGAATTCAACCTCAATCCCTGGGACACTACGGCTGGCATGCTTCTGGTCCTCGAAGCCGGCGGCACTGTCACCCGTTTTGACGGCAGTCCCTTCCGCATCGACAGCCGCGAGGTGCTCGCTACCAACGCCCGTATCCGGGACGAAATGATCCGGCTCTTTGACAATATGTTTGCCGGACGCGATCTTGAACCCCTGCTCACCCCCCAGGAATTTGCGGCGCAACGCGCGGCCCGCTCTTAGCGGTGCCTCTATCCGGCTCTAATCCACCAGGCAGGGTCCCGCGGCAGTGACTTTCATCACTTCAAGAAACCGAAGCCCTGCTACAATCCTGCTGTAGAGTTCACCTACGTTCAAAGAGGATCGGAATGGCTTACGTTATCGCAGAACCCTGCATTGGCACTAAGGACACAGCATGCGTGGATGCTTGCCCAGTTGACTGCATCCACCCCAAAAAAGATGAGAGCGAATTCAACGACGCCGAACAGCTCTACATCGACCCCGTGGAGTGCATTGACTGCGGCGCCTGCGTTCCGGTTTGCCCGGTCTCGGCAATCTTCGCCCTCGACGACCTGCCGGAAAAATGGCAGAGTTTCGCCGAGAAGAATGCCCAGCACTACGGAAGGTAATCTCTTTCCATCTCCACTGGCGCAGCCTGCGGGCTGCGCCTACCCATTTCTGGCTGGGGAAACCCTTCCGGGTTGTCAGGCGTCTAAGCGCTTGATTACCTTTGCGTTTTATGAGTATGCCAATGCCAGACCGCACCAGCGCGGACACAAACCCGCCCAGTAAGGACCGCCTGGCGACCCCAGGAAAGGTTCTGCCCATGAGCAATGGCCCCGTTGCTCCCAAACCGGCCGCACGCCACATGCGCCGCAATCCTCCCATCGCTGGCGAGGCAGAGGCCATTGAGTGCGCCCAGTCCGGCGACCCCCGTGCCTTCGAAACCCTCTACTCCTTGCACAAGCGCCGCGTCTACTCGCTTTGCCTGCGCATGCTCGGCAACGTTGCGGAAGCTGAAGACCTCACCCAGGAAGCATTCCTTCAGCTCTATCGCAAAATCGGCACGTTCCGCGGGGATTCCGCCTTTTCCACTTGGCTGCACCGCCTTGCCGTCAACGTTGTGCTCATGCACCTGCGCAAAAAAGGCCTTCCCCAGGTATCCCTCGAAGAAACGCTCGAACCCGCCCAGGATGACGGCCCGCGCAAAGATATCGGTGCCCGCGATCTCACCCTCGCCGGCTCCATCGACCGCGTCACCCTCGAACGCGCCATTGAAAACCTTCCTCCCGGCTACCGCCTCGTCTTCGTTCTGCACGATGTTGAAGGCTACGAACACAACGAAATCGCGGATATGCTGGACTGCTCCATCGGAAACAGCAAATCCCAACTTCACAAGGCACGCATGAAGCTTCGCGACCTCCTCCACAGCGGCCAGAAAGCGGAGCAACCCCGGTGACCCCGCTTCATCCAACTCAAACAGCGATGGACTGCGCCGAATTTCAGCAGAGACTGCCCGAACTCTTCGAAGCCCAGGCCGACCTCTCTCAGAATGAACATCTCCGGCAATGTGAAAACTGCGCGGCCCTGGTGCGTGATCTCGAATACATCGCCCAGCAGGCAAAGCTCCTGCTGCCCATTCACGATCCCAGCCCCGCCGTGTGGGACACCATTCAGTCCGCGCTCAAAAAAGAGCAGGACGACACAAACGAGACCTGAACTTTACACTGTGCCGGCATGCTTCCATTCCGGCCCGTCAAACAATTCCGCTATGCAAGAACAGACTCCGGGAAGCAGCCGACTCCCTACATCCATTCAGACCATCGTGCTCACCGGCTTCATGGGCGCCGGAAAAACCACCGTCGGACGCCTGCTCGCCGCGCGCCTGGGCTGGAACTTCCTTGACCTCGACGCCGAAATCGAGCGCGAAGCCGGCATCACCATCTCCGAAATCTTCCGCATCCATGGCGAACCAGATTTCCGCGCCCGCGAAGCCAGTACCCTCCAGTCCCGCATCACACGCGCGGAGACAGTTCTCGCCCTCGGCGGCGGAGCCATCGAATCCGAAGCCATCCGCGCCCTGCTTGCCGCCACCCCCGGCGTCTGCACCGTCTTCCTGTCTGCGCCGCTACAGGCCCTCATCGATCGTTGCCTCGCCCAGCAGCAGAAATCATCCGCCATTCGCCCCGTTCTTGCCGACCGCGAACGCCTCCATGCTCGCTGGGCCAACCGTCTGCCGCATTACCAGCAGGCTCATCTGCGTTTCGAAACTCAGAACTTGACGCCCGAGCAGGTCGCCAGCAACATTGCAGAGTCTGTCACTCATCTCCTCAGGACAGGCATGAAACCGTAAATCATGACCACCGATCACGAATCGCAGGCCCGGCAGCAGCGCAGAAACATCCTCTTCGCCTTCGCCATTGCCGGGCTGCTCTACTACGCCTACGAACTGCGCGCCGAGCTCACCCTCATCTATGTCAGTGCGCTCGCCGCCGTCGTCCTGCAGCCTGTGGCGAAGAGCATTATGCGCATCCGCATCGGTAAGTGGCATCCCGGCATCGGCCTGTCGGTCATCGCGCTCATTCTCGTCATCGTCGCCTTCATCGCCGCCTTCGCCGCCCTTGCCGTGCCCCCGGCGTACCGCGACCTGCGCGACTTCATCGCCGAACTGCCCGCGCACGCCCCGCGCATCCTCAGTCGCGTCAAGTCCCTGCCCTTCATGCAGCATCTCAACGTCAATGCCCTCAACGCCAAGGTGCAGGACTTCGCCACTCGCTTCGCCACCTACGTCTTCACGTCTGCCGGCAACTGGGCGCACAGCCTCTTCGCTCTCATCACTGGCATGTTGCTCACTGTCTACTTCATGATCGAAGGCGAAAAAGTCTACGCGTGGAGCCTCCAACTTGTCCCCATCCTGCACCGCTCTCGCCTCGACCGCGCTCTCACCCGCGCCAAGGTCCGCATGGGCCGCTGGCTCCTCGGCCAGGGTGCGCTCATGCTCATCCTCGGCGTCACCAGCACCATCGTTTTCCTCTCGCTGCACATCCGCTATGCCTACGCTCTCGGCGTACTCATGGGCGTCTTCAATATCATCCCCGTCGTGGGTGCCATGATCACCGTCTCCCTCGCCATCCTCGTCGCCGCCATCGACTCCTGGGGCCGCGTCCTCGGCGTTGTCGTCTTTTACGCCATCTACTCCCAGGTCGAAACCTCCGTCCTCACCCCGCGCATCATGCAAAGCAGCGTCAACCTGCCCGGTATTGCCATCCTCATCGCTCTCGTCATCGGAAGCTCGCTGGCCGGTATCGCCGGCGCCGCCGTCTCCGTTCCAACAGCCGTACTCCTCGCCGTTCTCATTGAGGAATATCTGGTTGCGGGCGACCATCCCCTCACCGTCCTCCGTCCCACCAGCTCAACTCCCGCCCAATAATTCCGCCTTCACCTGAATCGCTTCCGCCCCGCTTGTTATCATTAAGGTTGGACCGCGATTACCGGTACCGTACCGGCAGCTCGTCGCGTTCCTCCCTCAAAATGCAAAGCCACGCCCCAGTCCGCCCGTCTCGCGAACGCATACAGAAAGTGAGTCTGTGCCAGTGAGCACTCTGCCCTCCAGCGTCGAGATGCCGGACACGGCTCACGCTACTCCGGCTGCGGACCAGCCCACCGCCGCACCCCAGCACCATATCCAGATCCATGCGCCGCGCGCCGGGGCCACCGCTTCTCTGCTGAACGACTACATCGAGCTCTTCAAAGTCCGTGTCACTGGCCTCGTCGTCATGACCGCATGGGCCGGCTTCTACCTCGGCTCCATCCGTTCAGGCGTCAGCAGCGTCCAGCCCGTACTCGTCGAAGCGCTCCTCGGCATCGGACTCGTCTCCGCGGGCTCATCCGCCCTCAATCAGGCCATCGAGCGCAAACTCGACGCAAAAATGATCCGCACCGCGCAGCGCCCCATGGCCGCTGGCCGCATTTCCCTCGCGCACGGAATCGCCGTTGGCCTCGCTGCAATCGCGGCCGGAGGCACCGTCCTCGCGCTTTCTACCAATCCGGTCACTGTTGCGCTCACGCTGCTCACCGCGCTGCTCTACGTCGCCGTCTATACGCCGCTCAAGCGCGTCACCACCATCGCCACCTTCATCGGCGCTTTCCCCGGAGCTCTGCCGCCGCTCATCGGCTGGACCGCCGCCCGCGGCCAGATCGAGTGGGCCGGAGTCGCACTCTTTGCCATCCTGTTTGTCTGGCAATTCCCGCACTTCATGGCCATCGCCTGGCTTTATCGCGAAGACTACGGCCGTGCGGGCATCCGAATGCTGCCCGTAGTGCAGCCCGATGGCTGGTCTACCGTCTTTGAAGCCCTGGTTTACGCAGTTCTCATGATTCCGGTCAGTTTGCTCCCGGTTTACCTGCACGTTGCCGGCCCCATTTACGGCGCTATCGCTCTGCTGCTGGGAACCGTCTATCTTGCCTATACCATTCGTTTCACGAAAACTCCGGCGGCAAGTAAGCGCAGCCACACGGAGTCCAAAATGTATGCGCGCGATCTGTTGAAGGTGAGTGTGATCTATCTACCGCTTCTGCTCACCGCACTCATGCTTAACGCGTTGGGAAGGCGCTGAAAATATGGCGACAATGGCACATCGTTCCCCGGCATCTACCGGTCATGGCACCGGTGCGGTTCCGATCGAACTCGACGGCCTGACGCATGATTACGGCAGCCGGCTTGCGCTGGACCATCTCAGCTTCCGTGTCAATCGCGGAGAAATCTTCGGCCTGCTTGGCCCCAATGGCAGCGGCAAGACGACGCTCTTCCGCATCCTTTCCACGCTCATGATTCCCAGCTCCGGCACGGCCCGCATCCTCGGCTTTGACGCCGCCAGGGAACCCAACCGCGTCCGCGAAAGAATCGGCATCGTCTTCCAGGCCCGCAGCGTCGACATCAAGCTCACTGTCGGCGAAAACCTCAAGCATCAGGGGCACCTCTACGGGCTCGGCGGCAACCGCCTCAAGAAGCGCATTCATGAAGTCCTCGAGCGCGTCGCCCTGCTCGACCGCATTAACGACAATGTCGAAGAGCTCTCCGGAGGCATGCAGCGCCGCGTCGAGTTGGCCAAGGGACTGATCCACTCGCCCGAAGTTCTGCTACTCGACGAGCCCACCACGGGCCTCGACCCAGGTGCTCGCATCGATCTCTGGCAGTACCTGCGCACACTCCGCGATGAGGAAAACATCTCGGTCCTCGTCACCACACACCTCATGGAAGAAGCCGAACACTGCGACCGCCTCGCCATTCTCAATATGGGCCAGCTCGTCGCCCTCGGCTCGCCCCTCGATCTCAAGAGCGAGATCGGCGGCGACATGGTTACCTTTGAGGCCACCACTCCTGAGCTCGCGGCTGAACTCGGTGAGCGCATCCGCAGCCGCTTCGTTGTCGAGCCAACCGTGCTGGGCAAGTCCGTCCGCCTCGAGCGCGAAGAAGGTCACCGCTTCGTCGCCCAGGTCGTCGAAGCCTTCCCCGGACTCGTCGAAAGCATCTCCGTCGCCAAGCCCAGCCTTGAAGACGTCTTCATCCAGCACACCGGCCATCGCTTCTGGACAGAAGCACAAAACGAAGAATAAGGAGGATCTCCATGGCAACCATGACCACGACTCTCGAGCAGCCGCGTCACGCCTCTGCTCCCGGCATCTGGACACCCGCCTACAGCCTCTGGCTGCGCGAGATCGTCCGCTTCTACCGCCAGCGTTCCCGCGTCGTTGGCGTTATCGCCACACCGCTGCTCTTCTGGATCGTCCTCGGTTCCGGCTTTGCCAACAGCTTCCACGCCAGCGGCTCCTCGTTGAACTACATGGCGTACTTCTTCCCCGGCACCATCGCCATGATTGTGCTCTTCACCGCAATCTTCAGCATGATGTCGCTCATTCAGGACCGCAACGAGGGCTTTCTGCTCTCCGTCATGGCCGCGCCGGTCAGCCGTTCCTCCATCGTCCTGGGCAAAGTTCTTGGCGGTGCCACACTCGCCGCCATCCAGGGGGTGATCTTCCTGGTCTTCATGCCCATGATCGGAATTCACGCCACGCTGGCTGACATTGGCTACAGCATCCTGCTCATCTGCCTCATCAGCTTCCAGCTCACCGCCGTCGGCTTCGCCATCGCCTGGCCGATGGACTCACCCCAGGCCTTCCACGCCATCATCAACCTCGTTTTGCTACCCATGTGGATGCTCTCCGGCGCGCTCTTCCCCGTTCACGATGCTTCTGGCTGGCTCCGTTACCTCATGATGGCCAACCCGCTCACCTACGGTGTCGTCGCTCTCCAGCAATCGCTCCTGCACCAGTCCAATGAGTTTCTCAACATGGCAGACAATCTCATCATCACCGCCGTCCTCTGCCTGGTCTTCTTCGTCCTTTCGTGGGCCATCGTCAACCGCCGCACCCACAAACCCGCGGCATAATCCAACTTCGCCGGGCCAAAATTCCCGGCTCTAGTTTCCAATCAGGCCGCCCACATTTCGGGCGGCCTTCCAACTCCGCCTTCCACTCCGGCCCGCTCTCTGTTAGCAAAGAACTATGACCAAGCCAGCCAGTGCAGCCCGATCCAGTAACACCCGCGCCGCCATCACCAGCCTCATCGTCCTCAGCGTCGCGGCCATCGGCTTTCTCTGCTGGCTGCTTTATGTGCACCACGCGGCCGCAGGCTCCGCGGACAAGCTCACCTTCCTCGCTCCGCTCGAAGCCGGCTTCAACGCCGCCAGCGCCATCGCCCTGCTCGCCGGTCTGCGATTCATCAAGCAGCGCAGGATCACCGCGCACCGCAACGCCATGATCTCGGCCTTCGTCTTCTCCTCGCTTTTCCTTGTCACCTACATCGTCCATCACGCCCTGCGCGGAGACATGATTTTTGCCGGCCACGGCGCCATTCGCGTCATCTATCTGGCCATTCTCATCAGCCACATCGTGCTTTCCGCCGTCGCCCTGCCGCTCATCCTCATCACGTTCTTCTTCGCACTCACTGGCCGCTTTCCGCAGCATCGCAAGATTGCGCCTGTCACCTACCCCCTCTGGCTGTACGTCTCCGTGACGGGGGTCGTCGTCTACGCTATGCTGACCATGTGGAGGTAAAGAGTCACCCATGACTCCCATCATCCAATCCATCCGGCCTGTCGCCGGCGCCGCCGAGCCTTCCTGGGAACACAGCTGGAAGCTCCGCAACGCTGAGGACGGCACCAACCAGCTTGTGCGTACCGGCATCTGGACCCTCGCCGTTGGCATCGCCGCCACCGCACTCGCCGCTCTGGTCTTTGGCGGATTCACCCAGCAGGGCCCTCACTCCAGCGCCGGATGGCTCTGCATGATGGTCGCCCTCATGTGCTTGCCCTTTGGCATCACCGTCTCGGCCCTCGGATTGGCAAAGTCGCTCCGCAACCGCCATCTCGCGCGGCTCACGCCGCGCGCAACGGGTACCAACGTGCGGCCGCGCTGAGCGCGCCCTCAAATTACTTCTCCCGGTCTGCTATCCTTCCATCTGAGCCGGATGGCTCTCCGATTCATTTCCATTACCAAGCGAGGAAAACTGCCATGGCAAGATCCGTCAATAAAGTCATTCTGGTAGGCAACGTCGGCAAAGAGCCCGAAATCAAATTCGCCTCCAACGGCAACGCCATCGCAAACTTCTCCCTCGCCACCTCCGAGCGATTCAAGGACAAGTCCGGCGAGTGGCAGGAGCGCACCGAGTGGCACTCCCTCGTCGCCTACCAGCGCACCGCGGAAATCATCCGCGACTACGTAAAAAAGGGCTCCAAGCTCTACGTCGAAGGCCGCATCCAGACCCGCTCCTGGGATGACCAGGCCAGCGGCCAGAAGCGCTACAAGACTGAAATTGTTGTCAACGACCTCGTCCTGCTCTCCGGCCGCGATGAAACCTCAGGCGGCGGAAGCTACGCCCGCTCCAACAGCTACGACCAGCGCCCCGCCTCATCCGATGACCTCGTCCAGTCCACCGAAATCACCGACGACGACATTCCGTTCTAGCGGTTACCGCTTGAAGATTTGTAAATAGAACCTATTCCAGCAACCGTCGAGCCTGTGGAAAAGTCAAAGACAGACTTTTCCAGTGCACGTGGAAAACACGTCGTGTTTCCGACTTTTCCACAGGCCTTTTCATTTTTGCAAATCTCTCCTAATACCCCGGACAAGCGTTGCTCAGCTCACCGTTCAGCCCCTCACTGGTTACGTGAAAACTCAACACTGGCTTCCCGTCCACCTTCCGGATGTGAAACACATAAATCCTGTCGTAATTGTTCCCCGGCCAAACCGGCACCGCATCCGGATTCTTCCCGTAGCTCCGCAGCATGCGCCTTGCAAAACGGTTCAGCATCTTGTGCTCCCAGGCCACAAAAATCATAGCGTGCGAGTATTTCCGGGCCGTCAGCGCCGCTTGCAATTCGTCAATGTCCTTGAAACCGATCTGCGCGTTCACCGGCATCCCCAATGCAATCGCAGTCGGTTCAATCGTCATCAGCGGCCGCACGTAAGAGTAAATGTGCCCGCCGGGGCCCCGATCTACATCCGCCGGATCTGGCGCGTAAATCGCATCTGGCCGCCCAAATCGCGAAATCAAAACCCTCGGCAATGCCAGCGCCCGGTTCAGGCCCCTGCAGTCGAGTTGTCCCAGCCCGGCCTGCGGCTTTTCTCCGTGTCGAATCGCCACAATGGTCTCCTGCGCCGGCAGCAGCGGAGCGCCGCACAAAATCAGCAGCACAAAAAGAACTACAACTCGAAAAGTTGGAATACGCTTCATGAATCTATCCTCTCAATGAATCGCCTCCAAAACTCCGGCACACGGCCTCAGCGCGGTGAAAAATTCTCCTCCGCATCTCCCGATTTTTCTATACTTTCCGCCCCGAACCGGGCAGTATCGCCGCCTGCGCACTTCCCCACTTCAACCGCAAGAGTTCAAAATATCAGCGAGGGGGGAATTTTCTGTGCTTCTGCCCACAGGCCATCGCGCGTTGCGCGGCTTTTCCATCAAAAAAGGCTGCAGCTTTCAGGCTGGCGTGGAAGATAGCAATAGAAAATCCGTTCTAGACCCGCACCCGGGCTGTGAGGAATTCGTTGAAAAAATACTTTCTACCCGTATTGTTCGCCACTCTGCTTGCCGCACCGCTGCCTTTGCTCGCCGGCTCCATGACACCCATGCAGACCGCCGCCCACCAGCTTCAAAGCGATCTTAACCAGGCGCTCGACCAGAGCACCTTCAACGCCCGCCAGCGTTACAACCTCAGCCAGGACGCCGCTGAACTCGTCAAAGCCGCTGACCGCCGTGCACAGGGCCGCCGCATGGACCGCCGCGAACTGCGTAAAAGCGCCAAAGAACTGCTCAAGGCCTTCGACTCCGGCAGCTTCCAGGTAGGGGACGTCAGCATGCTCAACAGCGACTTCAACCAGTTCAAGAAGTCCATCCGCTAACAGGCAAGCCATACAGCGTCTGGCTCAGGGCGGCTCATCGGCTTACCCGCGAACTCAGGAGGCAGTTCGTTCGCCCAATACTGTTGGATTTCCCAAAACAACTGTGCGCGATCTGGCAGGCGCGATGAATGAACTATAGTTGCACCGTTCCCTTTCTTGAAAGTGATCGTTGCATCTTTCTCGTAAGTATTGACTTCGACGATTTCGTCCCAGGCGATAAACCTGCTCCCACCAACCCAGGACACATGTTCAAGACCCTCAGGCCCGACAAGAATGTTCCCCGGCTAATCCAGATGGAGGAACTCGCTGACCACAGTCATCGTTGACGATTCAGAGAAATCCATCACTCCGTGAGCGTATTTCCGCTGCTCAACAGAGCTCCACGCGAACCAAACCTGCAAGCAAAAACCACGCGAGCATGGCGCGCCGGTCTCAGCCGTATTTAAGAATCTGCTGCCCGACAATAACACCCTCCGCAGCCGCATTGCGGCGCGCGCGCCGAGGGTACCGGATGACGCAGCTCTACGACGTTATCTCTGCGCAGCCCAGCGTGAATACCGGCGAGATCCGTCACAACCAGTTCCGATCAGCGATGGCTGTTGGCAAAAATTGTCATTACCGCATCAACACCATCGCCGCTCGCCATTTCATCAAAACGGCCCAGGACGCAGGTATGGGAGAGAAGATTATGGCTTCCATCTTTGAAGAGTTGCGGGAAGCCACAATGACCGCAGTCACGAATACAATGGCGCAGCTGCCGAATAATTCCCCCGAAGAAATAGCGACGGCTATCCAATCAGGAATGGATAAACGTCTTCAGGCGATACCCGCTAACTGATCACCAGCGAGGGCTGGAAATCGACACCCCCGCAACTGTTCCGGTGTGCATAGAGTGAGTCTCAATCTCGTTCCTTACGACCCCAGTCACACATTCGAGACATGCATGATCGCCTGACTACGGTTGTCCTCGTATCGGCAGGGCACTCGGCGTGGATAGCTTTGAATCTTTGAATGGGAACCGACGGCGAACCGTTTGCTGTGCTAGACTCCCTACCGTCATGCCAAGCCGAACTTACTCGCTGCCAATCTTGCTTCTGTTTCTTATTGCGTTCCAATTGGGTACTTTGCAGGCGCAGCAGGTGAGCCCGCCGCATCTTGAAAAGCGCGGTGCCGCCACCCAGCTTATCGTCAACGGCAAGCCGTTCCTGATCCTTGGCGGAGAGGTGCATAACTCTTCCTCATCGAGCCTCGCGTATATGAAGCCAATCTGGCCGAAGCTTCATGCGATGGGCTTGAACACGGTTTTCACACCTTTGAGTTGGGAGCAGATTGAGCCCAGGGAAGGCCAGTTCGATTTTTCACTCGTTGATGGTCTTATCCAGCAAGCGCGGGCGGCTCATGAGCACATCGTTTTTCTCTGGCTCGCCTCGTGGAAAAACGGCATGTCGAGCTACGCGCCCGTTTGGGTCAAGGAGAATACAGAGCGCTTTCCGCGGGTGGTGGAATTTGGCCGTAAGGTGGAGATTCTGAGCCCGCTGGGCCAAGCCACCGAGGAGGCGGATGCGCATGCCTTCGCGGCGCTCATGAATCACATTAAGCAGGTTGACGGGCACGAGCACACCGTATTGATGATGCAGGTTGAGAATGAAGTAGGGGTGCGGGGAGACTCGCGCGACCACTCACCGGCGGCGAACGCTGCCTTTCACGGCGAAGTGCCCGCCAGGCTTATGGCCTATCTACAGGCGCACCGCGCTACGCTGAATCATTCTCTGCGTGAGCTGTGGGATGCCAATGGCGACAAGACCTCAGGCACGTGGACACAAGTCTTCGGGAATACGCAGCGCACCGACGAAATTTTTATGGCCTGGCAGTACGCGAGATATACGCAAGCCGTCGCGGCAGCCGGCAAGGCCGAGTACAACATTCCGATGTACGTGAATGTATGGCTGCGAGGCGAAACCACGCCGCCCGGTCAGTATCCGAGCGGCTGTGCGGAGCCACGCGTCATGGACGTGTGGAAAGCCGCCGGATCGAGCATCGACATCTACGCGCCGGATCTGTATGCACCCAATTTCATCCAATGGTCCCGTCGATTTCGTCGCCGCGGCAATCCGCTCTTCATGGCGGAGACGCGGGGCCGGGCAGCGGGAGCGGCCAATGTCTTCTATGCGCTGGGTGAGAAAGCAGGCATAAGCTTTTCGCCCTTTGGAATTGAATCGGAGGCGAGCGATACCGATCCACTGGCAGCGAGCTATCACATCCTCGGGGAGATCGAACCGCTGCTGCTCGCGCACCAGAGCGCCGGCGATGTTCACGGTTTTGTGCTGGATCGGGGACATTCCACCGTTGACTTCACCATGAATGGCTACACGCTGCATGTGAGTCTCGAAAACAGCTTCGGGAGGCAGGCCAAGGCCGGTTTCGGGCTGATTATGGCCATGGGGAAGAATGAATTCCTGGGAGCTGGGAAAGGATTCATGGTGAGGTTCACGCAACGGCCGGAAAGCAGTCCGCAGGTCGGCATTGCAAAGGTGATTGAAGGCAAGTACGAGAACGACAAATGGAATCCGGGCCGCCGGCTCAACGGCGATGAAGACGATCAGGGGGCGCACTGGCAATTCCCACCGAACCGCGAGAGGATCGAGCGGATCACGTTGTACCACTACGGCAAGTGAAGGCTGGCGCGGGCGGGTTTGGCGGCGTGCCGGTCCTGCGAGTGCTCCGCCTGATGGAGGCGTATCGGTTGCCGGAGGGGGCAG
>JAJZIF010000449.1 GCA_021810735.1 Acidobacteriota bacterium | reverse complement strand
GGTTGCGTGCGAAACCCTGACCGCAACCGGACTGGTGGTAATTGCCGGAGAAATCAGCACCCGCGCTTATGTGGATTTTCAATCCCTGGTGCGTGGCGTTGTCGCCTCTATCGGGTATGACAATGCCGTCTATGGTTTCGACTCCAACACCTGCGCTGTGATTTCAACCATCAACAAGCAATCTGGCGACATCGCCATGGGTGTTGATACCGGTGGGGCTGGCGACCAGGGCATGATGTTCGGATACGCCACCGATGAGACGCCCGAGCTGATGCCAATGCCGATCTCATTGGCCCACAAGCTCACCCGACGTCTGTCCGAGGTACGCAAGTCGGGCCAGCTCAACTACCTCCGTCCAGATGGGAAAAGCCAAGTGACGGTCGAGTATAACCGGGAAGGCAAGCCCGTTCGCGTCGATGCTGTTGTCATCTCCACGCAGCACGCGGAAAGCATCTCGAACGAAGAATTGCGTGCCGACATCCTCCAGCATGTCATTCAGGCGACCGTCCCGGCGGAACTCTTGGATGAGGACACAAAATATCATATCAATCCGACCGGGCGTTTCGTGATCGGCGGACCCATGGGCGACACCGGCTTGACGGGCCGCAAGATCATCGTGGACACCTACGGCGGGACAGGCCGCCATGGCGGTGGCGCGTTCAGTGGCAAGGACCCGACCAAGGTCGATCGCTCCGCGGCGTACATGGCGCGCTATATCGCGAAGAACATTGTTGCCGCTGGATTGGCCAGACGCTGCGAGGTGCAATTGGCATACGCCATCGGCGTTGCGGAGCCAGTTAGCGTGCTGATCGATGACTTTGGAACCGGAACCATCTCGGTAGAGAAACTGCAGCAACTCGTCCGCAAAAACTTCCAGCTCACGCCACGGGGTATCATCGAAAGCCTGAATCTTCGTCGGCCCATCTATCGCAAGACGGCCGCTTATGGTCACTTCGGTCGCAACGATCCAGACTTTACCTGGGAAACGACCGATAAGGCGGCCACGCTGCGGGAACAGGCGAACGTCAAGGAAGCAGTCCTCGCAAAAAAGTAAGTAGCCAGTAGATGAAACAAAGGGCAGGCTCCAGCAGCCTGCCCTTTCTGCGAAACGACGCTTTGCCGCCAGCTGCCGCGCCGATGCAATGGCAGTTGCTTCAAAGCTGCGCGAACTTCTGCATTCCGTTCCGCAATGCGCCTTCGGATGGCGATATTGGGAGTGTGTCTCCTGCGCCCACGGGGTAGTTTTTCCTGAGTATCACCATATCGCACGCTTCCAACCGCATCCATCGGTCAGAGAATTTCCACATTATTTTCTTTTGACCGCAAGATTCGGATAGCCAGATGCGCGACGGCAATGCCATCCTGATTACCTATGGCAGCGTTCCATACAGAATCGGCCTGGAACCATGTCCAGGCACACGATCCCAGGGGCGACGGCAAATTTGTCTATGCCGTCCGCAGCACGGGCATTTACTGCCGGCCTTCCTGTCCGAGCCGCAGGCCCGCACGGAAGAATGTCGTCTTTTATCCCACAGCTGCCGCGGCCCACGCGGCGGGCTATCGTGCCTGCAAGCGTTGCCAGCCCGACTCCGTTCACCCTCAAACGTCTTTGCTGGCAGCGGCCTGCCGCTATCTCGACCAGCCTCGCGAGAAAGCTCCTGGCCTAGTTGAGCTGGGCGCGGCTGTGGGAATGAGTCCATACGCTTTACAACGGCAGTTTCGTCAGGTTCTCGGTATTACTCCCCGCCAATACGTGGCTGCTCGGCAAGTCAAGCGGCTGCAACATGAGTTGGCCACAGCCACGTCCGTTACCTCTGCTATGTATGAAGCTGGATATGGGTCATCGAGTCGCGTGTATGAGCATTCCGATAAGAAATTCGGTATGACGCCAAACACCTATCGCAGGCGCGGCACCGGACAAGAGATTCGATACACCATTGCCGCTTCTCGGTTAGGCCACATTCTGGTGGCGGCTACCGATCGCGGATTGTGTGCCGTCGCTTTTGCGGATACTGCGGAACAACTGATCGCAGATCTGGAGCGCGATTTCGCGTACGCCCATCTTCAACGCGACGACCAAGCCCTCGCCTTCAGACTGTCCGCCGTGCTGGCGCGGCTTGAAGAGCATCCGATCGGTGCCACATTGCCTCTCGATGTACGCGCCACGGCGTTCCAGCGGCGGGTTTGGGACGCGCTGCAACAGATACCATGCGGCGAGACCCGGTCCTACGGTGAAATCGCCCAGGCCCTCGGGCAGCCGACCGCAGCGCGAGCGGTCGCTCGCGCCTGCGGCCAAAATCCAGCGGCCCTCGTCATTCCGTGCCATCGCGTCGTCGCGAAAGACGGGCAACTCACCGGTTATCGCTGGGGTTTGGAGAGGAAGAAAAATTTGCTGACTTTGGAACGTAGTTCGTCCTTCTTCGCCCCGCCGAAGAAGTGATACCCTTGATGGTGGGACGGCGAGTGTTCCTATTTGGAACTTCCACCCAAAAGACCGCAGAAACGGCGGGCATTTTCAATCCAGGAAAGAAATGACTTCTATGGCAACGACGACGACCGTTCCTTCGCATGTAAAAAATCTCGACCTGGCTGACCAGGGGAAACGCCGCATTGAATGGGCCAACCAATCGATGCCTGTGCTGCAGATCATCCGCAAAGAATTCATCAAACATCAACCGCTGAAGGGAGTGCGCGTTGCGGCCTGCCTGCATGTGACTAGCGAGACCGCGAATCTGATGATCACTCTTCGGGACGGCGGTGCCGATATAGCGCTATGCGCCTCGAATCCGCTGTCTACTCAGGACGATGTGGCCGCTTCCCTGGCCCGCGATTATGGGATTTCCACGTATGCGATTAAAGGCGAGGACAACGATAGCTACTACTCGCATATCACGGCAGCCATCGACCATAAACCGCATCTGACGATGGATGACGGATGCGACCTGGTTTCCATTCTCCACACCAAACGCAAGGATGTGCTGCAAGGCGTGCTGGCCGGCACCGAGGAAACAACCACAGGCGTGATTCGTCTGCGCTCGATGTCAAAAGAAGGCGTGCTGCGCTATCCCGTGGTGGCGGTGAATGATGCGCTCACCAAGCACTTGTTTGACAATCGCTACGGAACGGGCCAATCCACGCTGGATGGCATTATTCGCTGCACCAACGTGCTGCTGGCGGGCTCCCGGTTCGTGGTGGCAGGGTATGGCTGGTGTGGTCGAGGTCTGGCCTCGCGTGCCCGCGGCATGGGGGCAGATGTCATCGTAACCGAAGTGGATCCAGTGCGCGCGATCGAGGCGGTCATGGACGGCCATCGCGTGATGAGCATGGCGGAAGCCGCTAAAATCGGCGATATATTTGTCACCGTGACCGGTAACAAGAGCGTCATACGGCAGGAACACTTCGAGCAGATGAAGAACGGAGCGATTGTTGCCAATTCCGGCCATTTCAATGTGGAAATCGACATTCCAGCGCTGGAGCATCTGTCCTCCGCGCAGCGTCCCACGCGGGAGTTTGTCGAGGAATATACGCTGAAGGACGGACGCCGCATTTATCTTCTGGGCGAAGGCCGCCTGATCAATCTGGCCGCCGCGGAGGGTCATCCCGCGTCTGTGATGGACATGAGCTTTGCCAACCAGGCCTTGTCCGCCGAATATCTCATCCAAAGCCATTCCAAGCTCGAACCGAAGGTCTATTCGGTACCGCTGGAGTTGGACAGCCGCGTGGCACGCTTGAAGCTAGAGTCCATGGGCTGCAGGATCGACCGCTTAACCCCCGAGCAGGAAGAGTATCTGGCCGGCTGGTCGGAAGGAACTTAGAACTTATCCGT
>JAJZIF010000448.1 GCA_021810735.1 Acidobacteriota bacterium | reverse complement strand
ATACGACAATTAATTTTTCCCGTTTCGTACCCGGCCCCCCAACTGTAGGGGGACCAATAGAAATTGCGGCGATCAGCAAACACGAGGGCTTTCGCTGGGTAAAGCGGAAGTACTATTTCCAAAGGGAACTCAACCCGTCGGAGGATTTTGATGTCCATTCTGGTTCTTAACTCATTTTCATCATCAACAGAACGGTTGCAATATCCCCTTGATAAGGATCCGGTTGCTTATTCGACAATTCCCTCGACCGAGGTTCAGAAACCTAGCATAGTACCCGATGAGGACTTGCCTGGGGACACAGAGCTTGAAGGAGCGCTGTTCGGTACTCACATTAGGGAGGCGATAGCTATCGTCAAGGATTGGACCTCCAGCAAGTAGATGGCGCAAGGTCAATTTACAGAACAACAGCGCGCGAAATTTGTGGCTCAAGCAGTCATATCACTCATCGTTTTGCTGGTTTGTTTTTACTTGATCATTCATCCCAACTCCACCTCAGCCGGCACTCTGAAGTGGGCATTCGGAATGGTTGGTCTGGTGGTTGGCTACTGGTTGAAGTGAGGCCTCTATCAGTGCCCTACGCATGATTACTCAACACAGCGGTGAGCACTCTTCACCGCCCCATATTCGTTATCGGGTGTCAGAATCATTCAACGGCATCCGGTCGTAAGGCCCTTCCTTCATTTCATCGCTCGCAAGGTTATCCAGCGTACTCCGCCGCGCCGAATCGCGCCGCGCCTCGTACGCCAGCACATCCCGCGCGTACAGCCGCCGGTGCGTCCCCACCATGTGGTAGGGAATCCGACCCTGCTGCGGCAACTGGATCAGAAACTGTCTTGAAACCACCAGCACTTCGGCACGTCCAGCGTCCGTTCAGCACCTATACGCCCTCCGCGTCTTGGCGGAAGATTTTCCAAACGCCCTGTCAGGGAAGTACCCAATTTGCCGGTAATTCCCCCCAAAATTGCTATCCTGAAAGTAAGGACATACAAAAAGCGGCTGGATTCCCAGCCGCTTTTTTCTGCCCCGAATTCGCCCCAAACCCGGAGGATTTCCACACAAAATCCCCCCAAACACTAGTCATCCCTTTAGATTCAACAAGATTCCCACAAAAACACCGGGGGTTTATAGATCAATAACGGGGTACAACACCCCATAAAATCAACAGCTTCCGCACAAGAAGAAGAGGTGTCTGCAAAGGTTTTCTGCATGCCCCACAAAGTCGTATAGCTATACGATTCAAATCGTATAGACCGTATGAGATCGTAGTATTACCCAGCGCTGTAAACTATATGATCCAAAGGACTTACAAGACTAATGTCCCACAACATCGACATTCCAAATCACTTAGCGGACATTAACCGGACTTTTAAAATCGTAGGGTATGGGCATGCGCTGCCCTGGCCTCCCGCAGATTCACCTTATGACTTTCTTTACGTCGCGGCGGTAGAGTTTGCGTTACGCGCCGAAGGCGCGGTCGCCGGGAAGGCCAGTCCCCGTGCGGCCGGTCCCGCCGTCAGGCGCGACTGCCTCGATGGTCGATCCTTGCCCGCTTCACTGGTGGCTGCCCAATCTTGCAGCCCCGAAGCCGGAAATGCACATCCAGGCTCTTTCCCGCCTTGATTTCGACCACCTTCGGCAGACGGTATCCGTCCACCTCCTGGTACTCGATCCGGTACGCCCCATGCGTCGTCGCATCGCCCTGGTGCATGGCAAAATCCGCTCCCGTATACAGCAGCAGCCCATCCGGACTGGCCGCAAACACGGGCGTCTGCTCAATCGCCTCGCCGCTCGGCAGCAGCTCGGTATAGTGCAGCATCCGCAGATTCCCGTCGAAGCTCATCCAGTCCGTCACGCCGCCCTGTTCATACTGGATCACCGTCCCCGCACCCGTCGTTTTCACCTGCGCATCTGCCGGCGCGCCCGGCCCCCGGACCGCGAACGGCAGCCAGGTCATGAAAAAGCCATCCAGCATTTGCCGCGTCATCGTCACCAGCTCGTTGGCCGCAGTCAACTCTTGTAGATTCAGCTTGGGTTTCTTGGGGATTTTCACCGCTGTCATCGCCGCGCCTGTCGTCGCCACCACCAGCCTCACCCGTGTCCGCTTCAGCCGCGTCACCAGCGGCGAATCCGACGCCACACGCTCGACCTGCGGGAACTCCCTCCACGCCGGCTCCACCCGGCAGTGGAAGCCCTCCGCCGCCAGGCCAGGCTCGGTTGCGTATTTCGCCCGCGCCCGCGTCAAAAACTCTACTACCGGCGTAGGCCCCGCGTCCGGCTGGAAAACCACCTGCACCAGCCCCGCCGCCTCCACCGCCTGGCCATTTTTCGTGAAAGGACGAAAGACCCACTGCTCCACATTCTGGCGCGCCGCGGCTCTCAGCATCGGCGGTCCGCTCAGTACCCGGGTGCGGTCCACTCTGCCCGCCTCACTCACTTCAATCAGCAGCACCACCGTCCCGGTTACACCTTCGGCCTTGGCTTGCGCCGGATATACCAACGGAACCTGCTTCAGCAGATGCTCGCTCATCTTCTGCGCGCTCACCGCCATCGGCGCCTGCGCACGCGCGCCCACGGCAAACAGAATGAGCAGCACACCTACCAGAACCTGACGCAATCAATACCCTCTTGCCGAAGAAGTCACCTCGACTCTACCGGCTGGCTGACCACAAACGCAAAGCGCGCCGGCCTTCGCGACCAGCGCGCTGCCACAGAACCGCGGCTACTTCTTCTTCATCGTCTTGCCTGCTTTTGCGGGCGTTGCCGGCGCAGCCACTGGCACCGGAATCGGGCTCATCGGCATCTGCTTCCATGCCTGCTCCACATTCGGTGGCAGGTGGCCCATGTGATGCAGGAAGTTCACCACCTCCCATATCTGCGTGTCGGTCATGTTGTATCTCCACGCCGGCATGCCCGTGAAACGGATCCCGTGTTTGACCACAAAGAACGAGTGATCATTCCGCGCCTGCTCCTGCGCCGGAGTTTCGTGAGGCAATTTGAACTTTGGATGTGTCCGCTGGTACTCCACAAACCGCATGAACTGCGGCGCTCCCGGATAAATTCCGCGTCCCAGCGGGCTATTCGTGTAGTGCTCACCGCCGTGGCAGGCCGCGCAGTTGCCCTGGTACAAAGCCGCGCCAGCCAGCAGCGTCTGCTCGTTTACCGGAACCGGATCCGCCACATTCGGCGCGTGATGCTGCACCCACGCGTCATGCGTCCAGTGTCCAAGCTGTGCTTCCAACTGGCTCGGATGTGCATCGGCCCCCATCGGGAACCCGCCAAACTGCACCACCAGCACCCCAATCACGCCAGCTAGGGCTTCAATCAAAATGACCCAGAAAACGCCCTTCCAGAATCCTCCACCCGACTTCGCCATTACTCCATCCTTTACCCATTAGGAAATCAACATCTGCGTCACGGAATGCTGTCGCGCCACCGCACTGACGGCCTTACCAACCTTCGGCCGAGTTTGGAGTCTTCAAATTGCTGCCACGGCAAGCACCGCCACATTGTACCCGCCGCGCGGCAAACCACGCGACTCCGCGCGAACTCCAGCAATAAATGGCTTTTCTCCACCCAAAGTTAGAGAAAAGAAACCATCGAACATCTCAAGACTTCCGGCTCCGCAGTCTCTACCTTTGTAAATGACTCCACAAATACTTTCCCCACCCCGGATACCTTCCGGGGTTTCTTTTGCCCCAAAGTCAACTCGTCATCCCCCGCTGCTCGCTGGAAAGGCCTCCCGGCTAAAATTGACGTATGACATACGCCAGCGCGGTCGACCGGCTCTTCGCACTCGCCTCCGAGCTTGCCGGGCCACCCCGCAAATATCGCCTTGAGGA
>JAJZIF010000447.1 GCA_021810735.1 Acidobacteriota bacterium | reverse complement strand
TTGCGCCGGTCCCGCGGGGCGGTGCAACCGAGTGGTCATACCGCCGACTGTTCTCGCTGAGCTGCAGCAGCGCCACACACCTGCTGCGGTTCGGCAATGGCTGCAGGTCCTTCCCGCTTGGGTTGCCGTACAGAACCGACCGTGATCGACCTCACCCCGCGGGTCGACGCCGGTGAGCGCGACGCCATTTCTCTTGCGCGCGAGATCAGCTGCCGCCATGCTGCTTGACGATCGCGCCGGACGGCCCGCAGCAGCTCAATGTGCACTTGCGGTAGTCGGCACATTGGGATTGCTCGAGCAAGCGTCCGTGCGCGGGCGGATCGCGCCGCCGGAGGCTCTTGAGCGGCTGCGAAAGACAAATGCCAGACTCGACTCAAAGCTGATCGAGGCGGTGCGCGAGCGATACCGGCTCCGTTCGGCGCCGAGCGGCTAAGATACCGCGGCAACTGCGCATACCGCTTTCGGCATTTGCAGTCGCCCGTCGGGCCGATAGAGAATGCCGCAAACGGTCATTCACCCAGCCGGCGCGCGGCCAAGGAGAGCGGCCGGCCGGGACCTGAACCTGGATACCCGCCATGAAGCAAGTCTGGATCGTTGCCACCGGAGGCCCCGAGAAGCTGCAGCAGCGCGAGGCTCCCGAGTTGCGGCCGCGAACCGGAGAGGTACGCATCAGGGTCAGAGCCAGTGGCATCAACTTTGCCGATATCCTCGCCCGCAAGGGCCTCTATCCGGATGCGCCAAAGCTTCCTGCCGTCGTTGGCTATGAAGTCTCTGGAACCGTCGACGCCGTCGGCCCGCAGGCGGATGGCGCTTGGATCGGCAAGGAGGTCTTCGCGCTCACGCGCTTTGGCGGCTATGCCGACACCGTGACGGTACCCGAGACTCAGACCTTCGAGAAGCCCGCCGCATTGAGCTTCGAGGAGGCGGCGGCGATTGCGGTCAACTATTTGACCGCCTGGCAGTTGCTGGCCGTGATGGGCGGGCTGAAACGGGACGAGACTGTGCTCATCCATAACGCCGGCAGCGGGGTGGGTCTGGCAGCCATCGACATCGCCCGTCACATCGGCGCGACGATCTACGGCACGGCGAGCGCTCGCAAGCATGCCTTTCTCAAGCAGCGCGGACTGCATGAGGCGATCGACTACACCAGGCTCGACTGGACGCGCGAGGTGGCAAAACTCACGCAAGGGCGCGGCGTCGAGCTCGTTATCGACCCGCTGGGCGGATCTGACTGGAAAAAGAGCTATGGGGCGCTGCGCCACACGGGCAGGCTGGGGGTCTTCGGTGCCTCCGTGATGACCGAATCGAGGTTGCCTGGTCCATTGAATCTGCTGCGGGTGGGATTGGGCATGCCGTGGTTCAACCCGGTGGCATTGATGAACCGGAACCGGTCGGTATTTGGGGTCAATCTCGGGCACCTGTGGCACGAAGTGCCGAAGATCGAGAGCTGGATGAAGGACTTGATCGATGGCGTGAATGCCGGGTGGGTGCGCCCCCATGTGGATCGAACATTCCCCCTCGCACGGGCGGGCGAGGCACAAGCCTACATCGAGGCGCGCAAGAACACCGGCAAGGTCATCCTCGTTACTTGATGCGGGCGTTTGTTTGTGGGCTGAGCAATTACGCCAACTCGCCGGGAGCGGTCATTCGAAGCTCAGGCTCACCGGCGCGATCCATCTTGTCTCGTCCTCTCGGCAAAATGATCTGTCAGGTTTCGTCTGACTGAGCAATGTCGATAGATGAGAAAACTCGCTCGACGAATTCCGCTTTGGACTGCATATAGGCCTCGCGATCATGGCGATGCCTTTCTGCCAATCGAAATTTCAGTTGAGCGTACTCCCCTGCTAGTCCAAGAGAATATCCTTCTCGCTTGCTCTGACTGCTACTGGCCGGGGCGAAAGCTGCCAAGTGGGGTTCGCAACCACTTGAAGGCCGCGCCTTTCCACGCTGCGCTCCGACAGGCTGCTACTGTCTTTCGTCGCCGCCGCCCTCATCTTCGTCAAAATCACCGAAATTAAACTCCGGCTGCTCCCAGCCGTACCCGACACCTCCGTAGTAGTAGCCGTCGTTGTACCGATGCCACTGGTTGATGTCCATGCGGGCGCGGTTTCGGGCTATGGCGGCAATCTCGGTGGCCTGCATATAGTCCAGCACGGCGTTTGCAACGCCCTGCCGGTGCAACTTTACAATTTGGCCCGCGTTCACGTGGTAAACGGTTCCCGAGCGGCGAATCCGCTGGATAATGGTTGCCGTCGGTACATTCGCATTGCTCCAACTGATGATGGACGCTACGCGAACCGGCTGGGGCCGCGGTCCGTACATGCGTGGACCCATCATGGCGCATCCGCCCAGAGCAAAAGCGGCGGTGCCCAACAGGCTCACCGCGAGCAAGCGCATGAACCGCCATTTACCTCTCCGATCCTCACCTGATCGGCTCCTGTTGCAGTCGACAATGACATTCGTTGTGTTGTCGTTTTGCATAAGCGACATCCTTATTCAAGAAAACACTGACTGCGGCGCCACATCACGTGAACCAGGAGCTTTGGGAATTTATCGTCACGGTCGCCGTGCACCGACAGAGGCGTACCACTTGATCCAGCGAAGCATCTGGCTTAACAGCTGACTTAGCTCTACAGCTCTACGCTTGAACTCCAGACTTCTGTGGCTACATGCTCGTGACTTGACGACGGGTCGTCTGTGCGCTACCAAACAGATTGACCAGGACGAAAGCCAATCCTTGCAAAAACTCGGCCTGATTGCCCTCAGGCGGCGCTCTTCACGTAATGCGCCAGCTCCGTTTGGACATCAGGATTCGCGGACAAGGTCGGCGTGAGGGGCCTTTGCGGGCTGGCAACCGGCCGGCCCTTCCGATCAGCCTTATTCTGCGGGTGCCGAGGCGCACGAACGACCCCACGGGGCGCGCTGTCCGGTGCTGACGCGCTCAGGTTCGGTGCTCGACAGTTGCAGCTCTCGGTTTAGGTCGCGGGCCGCGATCGCCGAGAGCAGCCCGGTGTGGTTGGCAGCACGACGGCTGCGGGGGATGTCATCCAGCCGGGTCTGGGACTTCAGCCCGGCGAAGATCGCCTCCCGCGCGCCGCGGCCATGGTGAAGCGCCAGGGGCTTGCGCGCCGAGAGTGTCGCGTTGGTGGGGCTGCAAGCGCTCGGCGGCGCAAGCCCTTGCGGCCATGCGGTCACTGATGGCGCAGATCAAGCTGAGCGTGAATGAGGAGAAGACCCGAGTGTGTCGCGTGCCGGAAGAGACGTCCGATTTCCTGGGTCATACCTTCGGGTGACGCTACTCGCCGAGGACGGGCCGCGCCCATCCAGGCACTCGCCCCTCGAAGAAGAGCATCCGCCGGGTTATCGGGCGACTCCACGCCGAGACCGATCGGCGCACCAGTCTCCGGGACTCGGCCGAAATCGTGCAGCGCATCAATCGGCTTCTGCAAGGCTGGGCGAGGTACATTTGCCTCGGCCAGGTGGGCAAGAGCTACCGTGCACGTGACCGATAGACGACCCGTCGGTTCCGCCGCTGGTTGTGCCACAAGCACAAGGTAGGCAGTTACGAGTACACCCGGTTTCCGGACGCGTATTTCTCTACTCGCCCGGGCTTGGTATGCCTGCGACCGCTTACCCAGACCCGTCCGTGGGCGCCCGCGTGATGTCTTGTCCGAGAGCCGGATGCGAGAGATCCGCATGTCCGGTTCGACGAGCGGGGACTGGAAACGGAGCCACCTCGGCCACGGCGCCAGTCCTCGGCTCTACTTGGCTCCCCGGGTTGGACTCGAACTGGCGTGTAACGCACTGATCGGACGAGAGTTTTTTCGCTAGCCCGGCAAGTTAC
>JAJZIF010000446.1 GCA_021810735.1 Acidobacteriota bacterium | reverse complement strand
CTTTGCTACGCTGAAGGACAAGGTCGTCATTATTCCGGGTACCGTCATCTCTGCCGACGCCAACCAGATCAAGCTTGCAGTGACGGATGATGCGAAGGCGGATAAGGTAGCCGACTTTACGATCAACATGAAGAAGCCGCTGGCGGACAAGGATATCCCGGCCGTCGGTTCGGATGTCAAGAATCTGGTGGGTACCTACGATTCCTACACCCAGACTCCGCCGCAGATCATCATGCGTGACGGCGAGTTCCAGGTGGAGAAAAAGCCGGTCACGCACCATAAGCCAGCCGCTGGCCACCACTCCAGTAACTGAGCGGTCCAGCCGGTCGATGTACAGATATCGCTCTGTCTTTGCGGGGCGCTTCCTTTGCGGAGCGCCCTCGCGCTGTTTGCGCTCTTTTCAGCGCGTGAATGATACCCTGATCCTAGAGTGACACGATCTGCGCTGACATCTCCGCCTTTTCTGATTCTCGGCTGCTACCTGGCATCGGTCTCCATCTTCGCGCAGGGTTCTGCGCCGGTTCCATGCCAGCCCAGTGCTGGTAATAAAACAACCTGTGGTCTTGTGGTAACGTCTGCGTCCGCCGCTCCGCTGACGACTCCCTTCCCACTGGACTCCAAAACCCACGAGACAACAGCCATGCCCTCTCTTCCGTTGGATCGGATGAGTTCCGCGGACCGCTCGCTGCTTGCGCACAGCATGCCCCGCATTGTGACCCTGGCGGATGAGCAGGGATTCGCGTTCCCAGGGCAGGGAAGCGGCGAAGTCTCCGGTTTAGGCTGGGAGGCTCGGCAGGCCGTCTGCACAGCGCTGCCGGATCATCTTCTGATGAATTATCGTCGCGCGCCTGGAACGCATCACGAGGCCAGTTTTTCGGTGGTGATTCTGCGGACAGGCAGCGGACGACTGCATCTGGTTCCTGTCGAGCGGAAGGGCTACTCACTCTACACGCCATCCCGCCGCAATCGCTTGACGATGGTTGTCTTCAATGATCTGCTGCGTGAGGATGCACATGCGGTGCGCGCGGATTGGCTCGGTCTCGCTCTCTGCTACGCGGCGCTTGCCGGTGACCAGGTGCAGGCCGTTACGACGTTAATGCCGTCGGGAGGAGATCCCAGTCCAAACTATATGCCGGCGTCGTTGTCGGTCTCCTGGAAGGCTCCGCCGTCGATCACGTTTGTGGGGTTGCCACCTTCAGGCGGTTCGCCACTTCAATGGACGCTGCTCTTCGAGCGCAGCGGCAGGCTGCACAAGGTCCAAATGAAAAAGGCTTACCAGTTGAGCGCCGTACCTGCTAAGGGCCAGATTGTGGATTTGAAATAACCTCTGGTTTTGCGACGGGTGTCGATGTTGAGACGGATTTGCTGAACTATTTACCCTGCTCGTTCGGTCCCGGAGCAATCTCCTGAAGCTCCTTGCCGGGCTTGAAGCGAATGGCCTTGCCGGGAGCGATGCTCACCTCGCTGCCTGTGCGCGGGTTCCGCCCGATTCCGGTCTTCCGCGGCCTTACGCTGAAGACGCCGAAGCCGCGCAGCTCAATGCGATCGCCCGCAGCCAGAGCTTTTTTCAGTCCGTCAAAGACGCAATCGACGGCAGCCTCTGCTTTTGTGCGCGGCAATCCGGTTCGCTCGATTACGTGGTGAACGATGTTCTGTTTAATCAACGCTCTTATCCTCTTCCTCAGAATTCAACGACGTTCTTCAGACTGCTGCGACGCCAAGCCGAACCGCATCGCTGGCGTGAGCATATTCATTCGTGTCGTCATTGTCAATTGCGGCCGTCAGCCCATAGGATAGTGGGCAGCGCCTTCACGCGTTGCGCCTCAGTTCAACTGCCTGTCAGTCAGGCTTCGGAGCCTCATGCCTATTCTCAGTGATCGCTGGATTCGTGAACAAGCCCGCAACCATGGAATGATCGAGCCATTCAGTGAAAAGCAGGTGCGCGAAGGCGTCATCTCTTACGGACTTTCATCTTACGGGTACGATCTTCGCGTCTCAGACGAATTCAAAATCTTCACCAACGTCAACAGCGCAGTCATCGATCCTAAGAACTTCGACGAGCGTTCCTTTGTGACCGTGCAGGCTGATTCGGTTATCGTTCCCCCAAACAGCTTCGCTCTCGCGCGTTCGGTCGAGTACTTTCGCATTCCACGCAATGTCCTCACTATCTGCGTCGGCAAATCGACCTACGCCCGGTGTGGCATCATCGTCAACGTCACCCCGTTTGAGCCGGAGTGGGAAGGCTTTGTCACACTTGAAATCTCCAACACCACGCCGCTTCCGGCGCGCGTCTATGCCAACGAAGGGCTTTGCCAGATTCTATTTTTTCAGGGCAATGAGCCTTGCGAGGTCAGCTATGCGGATCGCAAGGGGAAATACCAGAAACAGCAGGGCATCGTTCTTCCTCGTCTGTAAATGCCTGAACCGAGGAATTGTATTGCGAAAGCGCTGGGGGTGGACTACAGTTTTGGCATCGCTCACTTCCCCGAGGTTGTCAATCTTCAGAAGGTACTCTAACCAGTGACATCAAAGGAGTCCGACTGTGCCGGTTTCGCCCTCAGATCAGCCCGTACAGCTCGGGATTGTCTCCTCGGATCCCATTCGCACAGAAGGCTTACGCGGAATCTTCGAAGGACACTCCCGTGTGCAGGCTCTCTGTTCTGAACTGCGAACCCTGCTTGAGGGAGACCAACTTCGCTACATTCTGCTGGATGTCTCGGGAACATATGCCTGGGTAGATACCCTATTCTTCGTGCGCCGGATGCGTCCGGACCTGCGCCAGATCGTCCTCGGCCCGACAGACAACGATGAGGTGATCATGCGCTCGATCATTGCTGGAGGACGGGCGTTTCTCGATGTCTGCTGTGAGCCGGAGCAGGTGCTGTATGCCGTCGAAGTCGTCCTTCAAGGGTCCATCTGGGCACCCAGGAGAGTTCTTTCTACCCTCATCGACCGGTTGATTGCCGGCCCGTCGTCGCACAGCAGCAACGATCTCGAGAAACTCAGTCCCCGCGAGCGGCAGGTTCTGGATCGCATTCTGGAGGCGCGTTCGAATCGCGAGATTGCCGAGGATCTAGGCATTGAAGAACGAACCGTCAAGGCGTACGTCTCCAGCCTCATGCGTAAGACGGGAGTGCAGAATCGAGTCGCGTTGTCCATGCTCGCGGTTCAGGATGCGGCCTCGCGCATCTCCGGCTGAGTCCCCATTGTCCTGAACTGCACCAGTTCTGATTCAGCATCCGTCGTTGAGGTATGACCTGCAATACGCGACATTCGGGTTGTATGTCTTTCAGTTAAAAAAACTTGGGCGCGTTGTTGATTACGAAATGACACTGCCCTTTCGTTACCTTGCGCACTTTCCACCGGATTGGCAAAGTATCTTTAGTAACAACGCAGATCTGGGGAAGGACTTCTCTGGACGCACAGATTCTTGTGCGTCCAGAGAAGTCCTCTTTTTTCGCAGAGAGGTTTCTCGTGACGGCCAGAGCCGCAGCCTGCTCTTGTTTCGGGCCAGACAACCCCGGGCGCCACTCGGGACTCTAACAGGGTAAAGCAGAATACGACTGCATAGAGCAGACCGACAGGGCTTTTTGCTTCGCCTACATTGCCTTGGACAAGCCCACGGAATGTAGAATGCTACGGGCTGCATCCCTCAAAAAATATCTCTTTGCAAGAAAGGTAAGCAGGAAAATGAAAAAGCTCATCTCCCCGTTTCTGTGCTTCGCTGTGGTTCTGGCCTCGTCCAGCATGGCCCGGGCGGCTTCGTCCAAACAGGATCTGCAACAGCGTGTGGATGCCGCCAAAGTTGTTCTCGATCAGATTCTCGGTACTTCAGACCGCACCATTCCTCTCA
>JAJZIF010000010.1:4002-21687 GCA_021810735.1 Acidobacteriota bacterium | reverse complement strand
GAGCCACCGGGAAGCGTTTCTCTTGTAAGCACATGAAGCGAAAACGCTGAAGTGTGTCTGCGGACGCGACGGCGGCCGGGATGGGAAGATAGGAAAGATAGAGCAGGCTAGCGGTTATGCCGCCCGCCGGAGGCCGAGGATGAGATTTGCAGGATGGTGTTTGCTGGCGGGGCTGCTGGCGCTGGCGGGGTGCGGGCAGTTTTTTCCGCCGGTGACGAGTACGAACGGCGGCGGAGGGTCCGGTGGCGGCGGCGGCGGAACGGGGGCTACCGGGGCTTACCTGTATGTTGCGAATTCGAACCCGAATCTGAACACAATAGCTGGGTTTTCGCTCACGAATGGAAAGCTGACAAACATTAGCGGCTCACCCTTCGCAGTGCCGCTGACGCCCAGCTGTATTGCGATGACGCCGAACGACAGCCTGCTGTACATGGGATCACTCTCAGGCGCGATTTATGTGTACACGGTGGGGAGCAACGGCGCGATTTCGCTGGGCAATGGCGGAACGCCGGTGTTTACGGGGGATTCGCCGGTGACGATGGAAATCGACTCGACCGGGCAGTGGATTGTGTGGGTTTCGGGGTTTTCGGGGGAAGCGTATGTGTTTGGGATTAATTCGTCGACGGGAGCTTTGACGAATTTGAATGTGCCGGGGGTTGCGCTGGCGAGTTCAGCAGCCAGTTCGCTGGCGATTACGCCGAATGACGCGTATGTGTATGTGGCGCTGGGCACGGACGGCGTGGAGACGCTGAGCTTCAATGGAACGACCGGGGCGCTGGCTCCAGTGAACAGCGTGCTTCCGCCGAAACAGAATCTGGATGCGGATTTGGCGGTGGCGGTTTCGCCCAATGGGAAATACCTGTATGTGACGGAGACGGGCATCAATGCTGTACGCGTTTTCTCTATTGCGTCCAACGGGACACTGAGCGAGATCAGCGGATCGCCGTTTAAGACGGGGCTTGGACCGGCGGCGGTGCTGGCCGATCCGACGGGCAGCTATGTGTATGTGGCGAATCGAACGGGAAATTCGATCAGCGCGTTTTCGGTGGGGACTACGGGTGGGCTGACGGCGATCGCAGGCTCGCCGTTTTCGACCGGAACGACGCCGGTTGCGATGGCCGAGGACAAGACGAAGGGCTATCTGGCGGTGGTGAACGAAGGCGGGAGCCCGGACCTGCAGGTATTCCAGTTCAGCACGACGACTCCGGGTGCGCTGACGCCGGTCGCAACTTCGTCGACGGGAACGGATCCAACACAGGCGATTGGGATTGCGGCGACGCAGTGAATACGGGCATCAGAGGGGTGCCGGCGCTGGTACGGGGCGCCCGGGAGATACGCGAAGCCGGTGCTATGCTCGAAACAAGGCCGGATCGCTTTTGCTCATGAAGTTTGCAGATGCCAGTGTGCGACGCACATGCCTTGGAATGCTATTGGCAATTTTCCTGATAGGTCTTTCCGGCTGCCGCCGGATCGAACATCAGATGGCTCCGCAGTATGTGTATGTTGCGGCGGAGCACACGTTTCTGCGCGATCGTGTGGCGCCGGTGGCGAATTTCGTCACCGAAGTGAAGAACGGTGAGCGGTTGCGGGTGCTGGAACACCAGACGCGCTTTTACAAAGTCAAGGCTCCGAACGGGAGAGTCGGCTGGATTGAGGAGCTTTACGTCGTCAACCAGGGGGAGATGGACAAATTTGACGCTCTCCGGAAGGAGTACGCGAATACTCCTCCATTGGCGAAGGCAATTCTCGAAGAGACTTCGTATTTGCACGATGCGCCGGGATTGCAGGCGCCACACTATTACCTGCTGCATGCAAACGACAAGCTGGACATGCTGGAACGGGCATCGGTGCCACGGCGGGAGTCGACGCTGGCGATGATGCAGCGGGAACAGGATGTAAAAGAGGGCAAGACCCCACCACCGGTCCCGATGGAGGACTACTGGCTGGTGCGCGATGCGAAGGGGCGCACGGGATGGGTGCGCGGGAGCGCGCTGGTGCCGGATGTGCCAAATTCGGTGCTGGTGCTGGCACCGTCAGAGCGGATGATTGGGGCGTACCTGTTCCGGCAGGTAAAAGACCCGAAATCGGATGCGCCGGACCACATGGTGCCCGAGTACGTGGCGGTATTTGCGCCTTACCAGGGAGGGTTACCGTACGATTTTGACGAGATCCGGGTGTTTACCTGGGATGTTCCGGGGCACCAGTACGAAACGGCATACAGCGTGCATCACATAGAGGGGTTTTTCCCAGTGACGGTGGGGCATGAGAAGTTCGGGCAGGATACGGATCCGGTGTTTTCGTTTCAAATCTCGAAAAATCCACAAATTGCGCTGAACCCGCAGACGGGGCGGGTGAATCCGGGGCCGACCATCACCGTGAAATACCGGATGGAGGGTGTAATTGCGCGCCAGATTGAGGGCCCGACGGTTCTTTCTCCCCAGCCAGAGGGTCAAAATGGGGCGCATCGAGGGCGATTTCGCAGAAGCAGGAAATTAGGGCGTAAACATTAAGTGCTGCAACGGATGTGCACGCATCCAATCGGATGAAGTAAGCTGTCTACCACCGAACTTTTGGGAAGCTCGCGTTTTTTCATTGCCGTACGCGGACTTTTTCGCTGACGGTGATAGACAATCGGTGGATGTGAACTATGCAGTTTCAACTTTTTGCATCCGGGGCAATGAACTTTTAGAACGGCTCACCAGCACAAGGAGATCGGCATTCTATGGATAACAAGCCGGCACAGAATATTCAGGACACCTTCCTGAACACGGTCCGCAAAGATAAGACTCCGATTACGATTTACCTCGTCAGTGGGGTAAAGCTTACGGGGAAGATCCGCTCATTCGACAAGTATTCAGTTCTTCTGGAGAACAACAGCCAGGAGCAACTGATCTTCAAGCATGCCATTTCGACAGTGGTGAGCAGCCGCTCGGTACTGCATGGCGAGCATCGGCCAGCGCCGTCACATACGTCGGCATCCGGCCCGGGAGCAGGCAATGCGGTTGCCGGCGCACCGGTAACAGGCGGAACCTCGGGAAGCACTTCCGGGGGAGTCTGAGCTGGGATCAGGGCAGAAGCTCGGGACAAGACTGTGGCGAATCGTTCCGGGGTGCGGATGGGATCGGGCGTGAGAGCGGCCGTGGATCCATCCATGCCCTCGGAGCGCGCGCTACTGGTTTCAGTAGACCTGGGGCAGCGGAAGGCAGCGGTTCTCACTGCGGCCCGGCAGGCCCGGGATGCGGCTTCGTTGCGCGACGTCGGCGAAGCTGGGCGCGAATCCAGCGAAGCAGTCGTAGCGGGCGGGAGCAATGAAGAGTTCCTAAGCGGCGTGGCGGAATTTCGCGAGCTGGTGCTGAGCGCCGGGGCGGAAATTGCCGGGGAGCTGACGCAGCGTCGCGCCAAGGCGGATGCCGCGACATTGATCGGCAGCGGTAAGGTCGAGGAAGTGGCTGCGGCCGCTGCGTCGAGCCGTGCCGATGTGATTATTTTTGGCCAGAACCTGACGCCCACCCAATTGAGAAACCTGGAAAGAGAGCTGCCGGGGCGAGTGATCGACCGTACGCAGCTGATTCTGGACATTTTTGCGCGCCATGCGCGGACGCGCGAGGGCATGCTGCAGGTGGAGCTGGCGCAGCTGGAGTACATGCTGCCGAGGCTGACGGGGCGTGGCCGGGAGATGTCGCGCCTGGGCGGCGGCATCGGCACACGCGGACCGGGCGAGACGCAGCTGGAGACGGACCGGCGACGGATTCAGCGACGGATCGCACAACTGAGGGGCGAACTGGAGAGCGTACGGCGGATTCGCGGCCAGCAGCGGCAGCGGCGGGAGGCGGTTCCGGTGCCGACGGTGGCGCTGGTGGGCTACACGAACGCCGGCAAGAGCACGCTGTTCAATGCCCTGACGGGGGCAAGTGTGCTGGAGTCGGCGCGGATGTTTGCGACGCTGGACCCGAAGCTGCGGGCGATTACGCTGCCAAGCCGGAGGAAGGTTCTGCTGTCGGATACGGTGGGTTTTATTCGGGACTTGCCGCCGACGCTGATCAGTTCGTTTCGAGCGACGCTGGAAGAGGTGCAGAAGGCCGAGGTATTGCTGCATGTACAGGACTGCTCGAGTGCGATGCGGGAAGAGCATCGGAGCGAAGTGAAGCTTGTGCTGGCGGAACTGGGTGTGCGGGAGAAACCACAGATCGAGGTGCTGAACAAGGTGGACCTGCTGACGCCGGAGGAGCAGTCCGGGCTGCGCGAGGGAGTGGGCCGGCCGCTGGCGATTTCAGCCAAGACGGGGGATGGGCTGCCGGAGCTGCTGGAGCGGATCGATGAGGCGCTGCAGCAGGATCCGATGGTGGAAGCGCGGCTGCGGATTCCGCAGTCGGAGGGGGAAGTGATTGCGGCGCTGGAAGCGGGTGCGGTGATTCGGGGTCGGGAATTCGAGGGAAACCTGGTGAGGATGGCGGTTTCTGCGCCGGCGTCGCTGGTGGGACGGTTCAGAAGATTCGTGGAAAAACAATAACGGCCCGGAGGAGTGAGCGTGGTGGGAAACTCACCTCTCCGAGCCGCTGGACCCTGAAGCGGGTCATAGGCGATACTTAGAGTGTACGCCGCTTGGAATTAGCGTCAAGCGGACGGAGCAATTTCGTTCGCGCTGATTCTGCAATTGCGTATTGACACTGGTCCGCGCGCTTTGTTAGAAACGGGGGTCCGGGCGGCCTTATCTGCTTAGTTCCCAACATTATACGTCGATCATTACATGCAAGAAATAGTCAACGATCTCGGTCAATTTGTGCTCGGCTCTGTGCCGACAATGATTTTGTTTCTGCTGTTGGTGGCAGGCTACCACTTTATTTTGTACCGACCGCTGAGGCGGACCCGTGCGGAACGGTATGAGCGGACGCAGGGCGCTGTGGAGCGAGCGCACGCCGCAGTGGCTGCAGCGGATGTGAAGTCGCAGGAATACGAGGCGAAGCTGCGTGCGGCGCGTGCGGAGATTCATCACGCACGGGAGCTGCAAGTGCAGCAGTGGAACGCAGAGCGAGAAACGGCGCTGGCGAGCGCGCGTTTGCTGGCGCGTGACCGTACCGAAGCCGCAAAGCGGGAGATTGCGCGGCAAGCCGCAGCAGCCAAGCTGCAATTGCACGCGGAGATTGGACAGATTGCGGAGCAGATGCAGGAAGCCGTGCTGCCGGCGGTGGGGAGCGCGCGGTGAAGCAGATTTTGAGAACGGGATGTCTGGCGCTGGCGCTTGGTCTTGCGTTGGGAGCGATGACGCTGCCCGCGCGGGCACAGGCTTCGCATGCCGGCGTGGCGGCGATGGCGCAGAGTCAGCCGAAGAGCCAGGTGGATGCTCAGAAGTCCAACGGGCCTCCGGAACAGATGGATGCTCCCGAGACAGAGCGGCAACACAAGGATTACTTGTATTCGTCCTCGGTGCAGTGGTTTGCAAAGAAGCTGGGATTGCCGGTCAAGACGATGGCTCAGATCTTTGAGTGGCTGAACTCGGGGATTCTGCTGTTTGTGATTTTTTACTTCCTCTTCAAAGCCTTGCCGGGAATTTTCCGGCGCCGGACGGAGCGATTGCAGAAGGACCTGGTGGAAGCCAAGCAGGTAAGCGACGATGCGAAGCGCAGGCTGGCGGCGATCGAGGAACGGCTGTCGCACCTGGATGCAGAGATCGAGGCATTCCGGAAACGATCAGAACACGAAGCTGCCGAGGAAGAGCGACGCATGCACGAGGCGCTGGAGACGGAGCGGCAACGGATTGTGCACTCCGCCGAGCAGGAAATTGACGCCGCGAGCGCCATGGCACAGCGGAATTTGCGGCGTTATGCGGCGGAACTGGCGCTGGGACAGGTGCGGTCGAGCCTGAAGGTGGATGCGGACCGCGACAAGGCGCTGGTGGCTGAATTTGCGAAGTCGATTACGGGCAAGCCCAAAGGAGAGCAGAGCTGATGGCGGCCTTTGCCCTGCGCTACGCGCGCGCGTTTGCGGATGTGATCGCCGAGGCGCATCTGTCCTATGAAGACGTGAAGCGCCAACTGAAAGACTTTACGACGGCCTGGCATGCGGCCGCGGATTTGCGGGAAGTGTTTCTGGATCCTTCGTTTCCGCTGCCGGAGAAGATTACGATTCTGGACCGCATGAACCAGAAGCTGCAGCTGGCGCCACAGGTGAAGAACTTTGTGGCTGTGCTGCTGCACCATAACCGGATGGATGCCTACGAGGAGATTCTGGATGAATTTCGGCGGGAGATGAACAGCCGGCTGGGCATCGCGGAGGTAGAGGTGACGTCGGCGCGTGCGCTGGACGAGCAGGAGCGCCGGGCGCTGATCCTTAAGATCGGCGAGCTGGTGCATGGCAAGGTGGAAGCGACATTTCGCGAGGACCAGGCGCTGATTGGCGGCGTGATTGTGCGGGTAGGGAGCACGGTTTACGACGGATCGGTGCGCGGGCGGCTCGCGGTACTGGAAAACCAACTGGCTGCGAAGTAGGCGGCAGCAGAAGCAACGCAAAAGCAGAGCAACAGGGATTTACCCGGCTGGGAACAGGGAAGCATGGCGCAGATTAAGGCAGATGAAATTACCGCGCTCCTGAAGGAGCAAATTGCGAACTATGACGCGAAGATGCGCGTCGACGAAGTGGGCACGATCATTTCGCTGGGCGACGGCATTGCGCGTTTGCATGGGCTGGAAAAATGCATGGCCGGCGAGATGCTGGAGTTTCCGCACGGCGTGGCGGGCATGGCGATGAACCTGGAAGAAGACCAGGTGGGCGCGGTGCTGCTGGGGGAGTGGTCGGAACTGCGCGAAGGCGACGTGGTGAAGCGCACGGGCAAGATTTTGAGCGTGCCCGTGGGCGACGGCATGATTGGCCGTGTGGTGAACGCGCTGGGCGAGCCGATTGACGACCGCGGTCCGATTCATGCGAGCGATTCGTTCCCGGTGGAGCGGTTGGCTCCGGGCGTGATCGACCGGCAGCCGGTGCGCGAGCCGATGATGACGGGTCTGAAGGCCATCGACGCGATGATTCCGATCGGCCGCGGGCAGCGCGAACTGATTATCGGCGACCGTCAGACGGGCAAGACGGCGATTGCGCTGGACACAATTCTGAACAACAAGGGCAAGGACCTGATCTGCGTGTATTGCGCGATCGGGCAGAAGCGCTCGTCGGTGGCCGGCGTGGTGCATATGCTGGAAGAGCGCGGCGCGATGGATTACACGATCATTGTGTCGGCTTCAGCATCAGAACCGGCGCCGATGCTGTATCTTGCGCCGTATGCGGCGACGGCGATGGCCGAATACTTCCGCGACAAGGGCAAGCATGCGCTGATTATTTACGACGACCTGTCGAAGCACGCCGTGGCGTATCGCGAGCTGTCGCTTCTGCTGCGGCGTCCGCCGGGACGCGAGGCGTATCCGGGCGATGTGTTTTATCTGCACTCGCGGCTGCTGGAGCGGTCGTCCAAACTGAGCAATGAAAAGGGCGGAGGTTCGCTGACGGCGCTGCCGATCATCGAGACGCAGGCGGGCGATGTTTCGGCGTATATTCCGACGAACGTGATTTCGATTACGGACGGGCAGATCTTCCTGGAGACAGATTTGTTCAACTCGGGCGTGCGTCCGGCGGTGAACGTAGGTCTTTCCGTTTCGCGCGTGGGTTTCTCGGCGGCGATCAAGGCAATTAAGCAGGTGGGTTCGACGCTGAAGCTGGATCTGGCGCAGTATCGCGACCTGGCGGCGTTTGCGCAGTTCGGAAGCGACTTGGACAAGGCGACGCAAAACCAGCTGAATCGCGGGCAGCGGCTGACGGAGTTGCTGAAGCAGCCGCAGTTCCAACCGCTCTCTGCCGAGCAGCAGGTGATCATCCTGTTCGCGGGCACGCAGGGTTACCTGGACGATGTGAAGGTCGACTCGATCAAGGATTTTGAGTCGGGGCTGTACAAGTACCTGGATGCTTCGCAGCAGGCGCTGCTGACGGATATTGGAACGAAGAGATCGCTGGACGATGACCTGCGGTCGCGCATCAAGGAAGCGCTGAACGAGTACAAGAAGATGTTCCTGGAAGAGAACGAGGACGCCGCGGTGCAGAAGAAGGCGGAACAGGCAGAAGGCGGCAGAGCCTCGGGGACGGCAAAGTAGGCGCGCATGGCAAACATTCTGGATTTGCGGCGACGGATTCGCAGCGTGAAGAATACGCGCCAGATTACGAAGGCGATGAAGATGGTGTCGGCGGCGAAGCTGCGGCGGGCGCAGGAGCAGATGATCGCTTCGCGACCGTACTCGGCGATGCTGGCGAGCGTGCTGGATTCGCTGAAGCGGCGCGTGGAGATTTACGACCCGGAGACGCGGAAGCTGCGGCATCCCCTGCTGGCGGAGCGGCCAGAGAAGAAGCTGGCGCTGATTGTGATCACGGGTGATAAGGGCTTTGCGGGAGCGTTCAATACGAATGTGATTCGCACGGCCAGCCAGTTCATCCTGGAGAACGACCGCAAGCAGATCGATATTGAGCCGGTGGGACGCAAGGCGCGGGAGTTTTTCCGGCGGAGCTACCCTGTGTCATTGTCTGCCGAAGATGGCGGGGCGAAGCGTCGCTACGGGCGGCAGCGCAGGGCAGGAATCGAGGTGACCGGGGATCATCCGGGGATGCTGGAGAAGCTGGACTTTACCGAAGTGCGCGACATGGCCGATGACCTGGTGAACCGCTACGCGATGGAAGAGATCGACGCGGTGTACATGGTCTACAACGAGTTCAAGTCCGTGATTCAACAGCGCATTGTAGTAGAGCGGATTCTGCCGATTGTGAAATTCGGCACGCACGCGATTACGGCTGCCCAGGAAATGACGCGGGAAGCTCGCGAGCAGGCGGCGCTGGCAGCGGCATCAGCTGGGCTGAGTCTATATCCGATGGAAGCCGAGATTGCGCAGAAGCAGTTTGAGGAAGAGAGGGAGCGTTTTGGCACGCAGTCGGTGGATTTCATCTATGAGGAATCTCCGGGGGATGTGTTGCGCTTTCTGATGCCGCAATATGTGGCGTCGCAGATGTATCACGCGATGCGCGAGTCGGTAGCGGCCGAACATGCGGCGCGCATGACGGCGATGGATGCGGCGACGAATAATGCGTCTGAAATGATCGACTCGCTGACACTGACGATGAATCGGGTGCGACAGGCGGCGATTACGAAGGAAATTATCGAGATTGTGAGCGGCGCAGCCGCGATTGGGTAAGAAAGAAGATTTCTATGGCAGAGAACATTGGCAGAGTGATACAGGTTTCCGGGCCGGCGGTGGACGTGCAGTTTCCCGAGGCGACGATGCCCGCAATTTATCAGGCATTGCGGGTGGTGAGCGATGGATTTGATGTTCCGAAGCCAGTGACCGTGGTGCTGGAGGTGCAGCAGCACCTGGGCGAGGGCCGCGTGCGCTGCGTGGCGATGGAAGCCACGGACGGACTGGTGCGGGGCATGAAGGCGATTGATCTGGGCGGGCCGATTTCGGTTCCGGTGGGGCGTGAGACGCTGGGCCGCGTGCTGAACGTGATCGGCGAGCCGGTAGACGAGCTTGGGCCGGTGAATGCGAAGGTTCGTAACCCGATTCACCGTCCGGCGCCGGCCTTTGACGAGCAGGCGATCACCGAGGAGATGTTTGAGACGGGCGTGAAGGTCATCGACCTGATCCAGCCATTTTTGAAGGGCGGCAAGATCGGCCTGTTTGGTGGCGCGGGCGTCGGCAAGACGGTGATCATCCAGGAACTCATCAACAACGTCGCGTCGAAGCACGGCGGATTTTCAGTGTTTGCCGGTGTGGGTGAGCGTACGCGTGAAGGCAACGACCTGTGGCTGGAGTTTCAGGAAGCGGGCGTGATCGACATTCACGACTATAAGAAGTCGAAGGCCGCGCTGATCTACGGGCAGATGACTGAGCCGCCGGGTGCGCGTCTGCGAGTGGCGCTGACCGGGCTGACGGTGGCCGAGTACTTCCGCGACCAGGAAGGCGCGGACACGCTGCTGTTTATCGACAATATTTTCCGGTTTACGCAGGCGGGTTCCGAGGTTTCGACACTGCTGGGCCGCATGCCTTCGGCGGTAGGCTACCAGCCGAATCTGGCGACGGAGATGGGCGAACTGCAGGAGCGGATTACATCGACGAAGAAGGGTTCGGTAACGTCGGTGCAGGCGGTGTACGTGCCTGCGGACGACCTTACGGACCCGGCGCCGGCGACGACGTTTGCGCACCTGGATGCGACGACGGTGCTTTCGCGCCCACTGTCGGAGCTGGGCATTTATCCGGCGGTGGATCCGCTGGCGTCGAGTTCGCGAATTCTGTCGCCTCGGATTGTCGGGCAGGAGCACTACGACGTGGCTCAGGGCGTGAAGCGGATTTTGCAGCGGTACAAGGATTTGCAGGACATTATCGCGATTCTGGGCATTGATGAATTGTCGGAAGAGGATCGCCTGACGGTATCGCGCGCGCGCAAGGTGCAGAAGTTTCTGTCGCAGCCGTTCCACGTGGCGGAGCAGTTTACGGGAATTCCGGGGCGGTATTGCAAGATCGCGGATACGGTGCGGAGCTTCAAGGAAGTGATCGAGGGCAAGCACGACAGCGTTCCTGAGCAGGCGTTTTACATGAAGGGAACGATTGAGGAAGTGCTGGAAGAAGCCGAGAAGATGCAGGCGGCGGCGAAATAGCGATGGCGGACCAGGGAAAACTCCAAGTGCGGCTGGTGACACCAGACCGGATTCTGCTGGATGAGGAAGTGACCTCAGTAGAGGTACCGTCCAAGGGCGGTTATCTGGAAGTGATGGCGGGCGCGTCTCCGGTGCTGGCGAGGATTGGCGCAGGGATGCTCAAGCTGCATGGCGGCGAGAGCGGGGAAAAGAGCTTTGTGATTTCGCGCGGGATTGCGGAAGTGCTGCCGCAGCGGGTGACGATCCTTGCCAACACGGTGGAGAAGCCGGGCAGAGTGGACACGGCAGCGGCGCAGGAGATTGAGGTTCGGGGCCAGCAGCAATGGGAGCAGGCGGGAGATGACGCGGCAGCCTTCCAGGAGTCGAACGACCTGATCATGGAAGGGCAAACTCTGATGGAGCTTGCGAAGCAGCGCCACGGATGATGCCGATGAAACCAAAACGGGAGGCGAAGGGCACAAAGCTCTTCGCCTCTTTGCTTTACGACGAGAGTGGCGGGCGAAGGCATGGAACAGATGATGACAAACGGGATGCGGGACAGTCGCGAGAAGCGGACTTAGGCGGGGATTTCCGTGTATTGTGTTGCAGTCCCAGATTTTTGTTGTCTCCGGTGAACGTAACGGGGGACGCGGTGAGGAAATGAAAGTGAGCCTGGTGGCTGCCGGTTGTACGGATACAGGTGTGCTCCGCAGCAACAATGAAGACACCTTCCGTTGTTGCCGGGAGCAGGGTGTATTTGTGGTTTGCGACGGGATGGGCGGCGCCGCAGCGGGCGAAATTGCCAGCCGGATGGCGGCCGATTACGTGGCGAAGGCGCTGTGCAGGAAGACAGCCGAGGGTGCGGAGCGGAGCGGCGAAGAAGCCATTGAAGCCATTGTTGTGCAGGCGATTGGCGAGGCGAACCGGAAAATCTATGAGCGCGCACAGCGGGAGTCCGGATACCTGGGAATGGGGACGACGATTGTGCTGGCGCAGGTGGCTCCGGGGATGGCACATGTGGCGCATGTGGGCGACAGTCGGTGCTATTTGTGGCGGAAGGGCCACTTGCAGCTGATGACCCAGGATCACTCGCTTGTAAGCGAACAGGTGCGGCTGGGCAGGTTGAGCCCGGAAGAGGCAGAGAATTCTCCGTACAGGAACGTGATTACACGGGCGCTGGGGACGCAGTCGTCGGTGGCGACCGAGTATCAGCGATTTGGGGTGCTGGAAGGCGACGTGATCCTGCTGTGTTCCGATGGACTGACACGAGAACTGCAGGATGAGGAAATTGCGGGTGTAGTGGCTCAAGCGGCAGCGGGTGAGGATGTGGAGGCGATTTGCCGGTTGCTGGTAGATCGTGCGAACGCAGCCGGGGGGCGGGATAACATCACCTGCGTGCTGGTGCGGGTGTAGAAGCGCCGAACGCATTTCTGCGGGACCAATAATTTGAGAAAAATTTGAGATTGTGATGGGAACTCGCAGGACAACTGCGCGCGTGTGGTGCTAAGCTGGCAGGTTTTCGCCGGAAGCCATGGCTAAATTGACCGGAGGCGCTGTGATGAGCACAACATCCCACCTGCAGCAAGCTGCGATTTCAACCTACCCGTTTACGCTGACCGATGAGCAGGAGCAGTTGCGGAAAGAAATCCGCGACTTTGCCACGCGCGAGGTTGCGCCGCACGTCTCGGAGTGGGATGAGCACAGCACATATCCGCTGGCGGTGGTGAAAGAGATGGGTCGCATGGGGCTCATGGGGATTATTTTTCCCATGGAGTACGGCGGCTCAGGAATGGGCTATGTGGACTATGTGCTGGCGATTGAAGAACTGTCGGCGGTCGACGGGTCAGTGGGAATTATCGTAGCGGCGCATAACTCACTGTGCTCCAACCATATTTTTCTGGCGGGAAATGAAGAGCAGCGGAAGAAGTATATCCACAAGCTGGCGACCGGTGAGTGGATTGGCGCGTGGGGATTGACGGAGCCCGGTTCGGGGTCAGATGCGGCTGGCGCACGTACGACGGCGGTAAAGAAGGGCGGCAAGTGGGTGCTGAACGGCACAAAGACTTTCATCACCAATGCCTCTTACGCCGATGTAGCCGTCGTGATTGCCGTAACGGACAAGACGCAGGGCACGCACGGGCTTTCAGCGTTTGTGGTGGAGAAAGGTACGAAGGGATTCCGGCCGGGCAAGAAGGAGAACAAGCTGGGGCTGCGGGCGAGCGATACGGCGGAGCTGATCTTCGAGGACTGCGAGATTCCGGAAGAGAACCTGCTGGGCAAGCTGAATGAGGGGTTCATCGACGCGATGCGGGTGCTGGATGGCGGACGAATTTCGATTGCGGCACTGTCACTGGGGATTGCGCGCGGCGCGCTGGATGCGTCGCTGAAATATGTGAAAGAGCGGCGGCAGTTCGGAAAGGCGATCGCGGAGTTCCAGGGTATCCAATGGAAGCTGGCGGATATGGCGACGGAGCTGGACGCAGCGCGGCTGCTGACGCAGCGGGCGGCGGTGCTGAAGGATGCGGGCAACAAGGTGACGCGCGAGTCGGCCATGGCGAAGCTGTACGCGAGCGAGGTGGCGGTGAAGATCTGCAACGAGGCGGTGCAGCTGCATGGCGGGTATGGGTTCATCAAGGACTACCCGGTGGAGAAGTATTACCGCGATGTGAAGCTGTGCACGATTGGCGAGGGCACGAGCGAGATTCAGCGGATGGTGATTGGGCGGGAGATCCTGAAGGTGAGTCCGTCGCGGGGATAAGGCAAGCATTGGGCGAGAATCGGAGCAGCGTGAACGAGGCCGGAAGAACGGGCTAGGATTACAGGTATGAAGATGAATGAATACGTCACGCTGGGGCGGTCCGGGTTGCGAGTGAGTCCGTTGTGCCTGGGGACGATGACCTTTGGGAACAGCCGGTGGGGCTCGGAGGACGAAGAGTCGCGGGCTATTTTTGACCGGTACGTGGAAGCGGGCGGCAATTTTCTGGACACGGCGGACGGCTACGCACTGGGCGAGAGCGAACGGCTGCTGGGCCGGTTTGTGGCCGAGACAAAGCTGCGCGATCGGCTGGTGATTGCGACCAAGTTTACGTTTTGTGCGGAAGAGGGAAATCCGAACGCAGGCGGCAACGGGCGGAAGAATATTTACCGGGCGCTGGAGGGTTCGCTGGAGCGACTCGGCATGGATTATGTGGACCTCTACTGGATGCACGCGTGGGACACGGTGACACCGGTAGAGGAGGTGATTGAAACGCTGAATGACCTGATTCGGGCGGGGAAGATTCGGTACTACGGGTTTTCGGATGTTCCTGCGTGGTACGTGGCGCGGGCGGCGACGTTGGCGGAGTGTCATGGGCTCAAGAAGCCGGTGGCGCTGCAACTGGAGTATTCGCTGGTGGAGCGGACGATTGAGCGGGAGCATATTCCGGCGGGGCAGGAGCTGGGGTTAGGGATTTGCCCGTGGAGCCCGCTGGCGAGCGGATTTTTGACGGGCAAATACCGGCACGACAAGAGCACGGAGGAGGGCAAGAGCCGGCTGGATGTGCTGAAGGATGCGCCGAATCCGGTGTTTGGGAAGTTTACGGAGCGTAACTGGAAGATTGTGGACGCAGTGGCGTCCGCGGCGAAGGCAACTGGACACTCGATGGCGCAAATAGCGCTGCATTGGGTGGTGACGCAGCCGGGGGTGACTTCGACCCTGATTGGCGCGACGAAGAAGGAGCAGCTGGAGGATAATCTGGCGGCCATGGAAATCGAGGTTCCGGCCGAGCTGCGTGAGGAACTGGACAAGGTGAGCGCGCTGGAGCCGGCTCACCCGTACATGTTCTTTGACAGGTTTCTGCAGAATCGAGTGAACGGCGGAGTGGCCGTGCACAAGTGGCGTAATGGCTAAGGCATGACGGGATTGCAAAGGGAAATTTCGGCAGAGGCCGTTGCAGCAGTGGTGGAGCGGGTTCGCGCGGGGGATGCGCGCGCGCTGGCGCGGGCGATTTCTCTTGTGGAAGACGATGCGCCGGGGGCCGTGGAGGTACTTTCCGCTTGCTTCCGGTATGCGGGCGATGCGTTGCGGATTGGGGTGACGGGCTCGCCTGGTGCCGGCAAGAGCACGCTGGTGGACCGGCTGGCGCGGAGATATCGCGAGCGCGAAGAGACGGTGGGTGTGCTGGCGGTAGATCCGACAAGCCCGTTTACAGGCGGAGCGATTCTGGGCGACCGGATCCGCATGGCCGAGCGGCTGAGTGATGCGGGGATGTACGTGCGCAGCATGGCGACGCGTGGCGCGCTGGGCGGTCTGGCGCAGACAACGGCAGATGCCGTGACGGTTCTGGAGGCGAGCGGCAAGCAGAAGGTGCTGATCGAGACGGTCGGCGTGGGGCAGGATGAGGTGGATATTGTCCGGCTGGCTGATGTGACGATTGTGGTGCTGGTGCCGGGCATGGGCGATGACGTGCAAAGCATCAAGGCCGGGATCATGGAGATTGCGGATATCTTCGTGATTAACAAGGCCGATCGGGAAGGCGCGGAGCGCGTGGAGAAGGAAGTACGCGCGATGCAGTCGCTGGCGATGAAACACAGCGCCGAGGACGAGTGGGTTCCACCGATGGTGAAGACGGTGGCGACAGCCGGGCAGGGCATTGAGGAACTGGTCGCCGCAATTGACCGGATGCACGAGTGGCTGAGTGAAGGTGGCAGGCTGGCGGCAAGGCGGCGGCGGTACTGGCGCGAGCGCATTGTGGAGATGATGCGGGCAGCGCTACTGAGAGAGGTGCACCAGCATGGGTTTTCGCCAGCGGAGATTGAAGAGTATGCGGCGAAGGTGGAGCAGCGAAGGGAAGATCCGTACAAGCTGGTTCCGCGCCTGATTGCGGAGCGGTTTGCGGTGATGGAAGAGGGACGTTGAAGATGAGCGGGGAGTTGCCGGGAACGAAGATCGATCACCTGGGTATTGCGGTGAAGAGTATTGCGCAGGCACGTGCATTTTACGAGGCCCTGGGGCTGCGTGTGACGCATGAAGAGACGGTGGAGCATGAGCGCGTGAAAACGGCGATGCTGCCGGTGGGCGAGAGCCGCGTGGAACTACTGGAGCCGACGGAGGAGGATTCGCCGGTGGGGAAGTTTCTAGCCAAGCGGGGTGAAGGGATGCATCATGTGGCGCTTCAGGTAGAGGATATTACCGCAGCGATGGAGCGGCTGAAGGCGCTGGGTGCGCGGTTCATTTCTGACGAGGTGAAGGTGGGCGCCGGAGGGCATTTGTATTTCTTTGTGCATCCGTCGAGCGCAGGCGGCGTGCTGGTTGAGATTGTGCAGCCAGCGGCGGAGAGTACACACGGATGAGAGTGCTGGGGGTCGATACCTGCGGACCGGAGGGCAGCGTGGCGCTGGCTGAGGTGAACGAGCAGGGCGTGATGGTTTTGCAGGCGCGGCATCTGGCGGGGCGGACGTATTCAGAGGATCTGATGCCGGCGATTCGCGAGATGCTGGAGGCCGCTGGGGTTGCTGTTGGTGACCTGGGCGCAATCGTGGTGGTGCGCGGTCCGGGCAGTTTCACGGGCGTACGGGTGGGCCTGAGCACGGCGAAAGGGCTGGCGCAGGCGGCGGGGCTGCCGGTAATCGGGGTTTCGCGGCTGCAGGTGCTGGCGCAGAAGGCGGGGAGCAGAGCCGCGGTGCTGGATGCCGGGCGAGGCGAGATGTATTTTGGCCTGGCCGACGATGAGGCTGGCGAAGCGTTGCTGAGGCCAGCGGAGATACGCGAGCGGGCGCCGGAGTACGAGATTGCGTGCTGCGAGACAAAGTTGGCGCAGGTGCTGACTGGGGCGCGGGTGGTGAGTGCTCCAGAGGCGGAGGATGCGATGCGGTTCGCGCAGGCGCGGATTTTGAATCGGGGTTTTGACGATTTGGCGGCGATGGATGCGCATTACCTGCGGCGGTCAGAGGCCGAACTTGTGGCAGAGCGGCGGGGGCAATGATCCAACTGCGCCCGATGAGTAAGGGCGATGTGGAGTGGGTGTTGGCGCTGGATCATGAAATCAGGACGGCTCCGCACTGGTCGCCGGAGATCTACCGGACATATCCAGAGGCAGGAGAGCCCGCCGGCGTGCTGCGGCGATTTGCTTTGGTGGGTGAGGTGGACGGTGTGCGCGCAGGAATTGCGCTGGGGCGTCTACTGCTGGACGGTGTGGAAAACGCGTGCGAGGTGGAATGGATAGCCGTGGAGTCGGCCATGCGCCGGAAGGGAGTTGGGCGTGCGCTGATGGAGGGCGTTGAAGGTTGGTGCCTCAAGCATGGCGGGCTTCGCCTGATGCTTGAGGTGCGCGCTGGAAATATAACTGCACAAAGACTTTACGGGGAGGCAGGTTGGGTGGAGGTTGGGCGACGGAGGGGGTATTACAAGGATCCGGTAGAGGATGCGGTGCTGATGGAGCGAGTGCCGGTCGACAGTGGAAAATTCTCGACAGAAAGCCCTTGAAGATGGCTCTTGCCAGTGGTAGCGTGATTCGTCTAATAGAGTAGTTGAAGCATAGGAGGTGCCATCTATGGCTACGGACGTAGATGTAAAGCCGGACAGCGAAGCAATTCGCCGTCTGGAAGAGCAACATCGTCACTATGAGCAACAGCTCCAAGCCCTGATGCAAAAGCCCTACCTCTCAGCCGACGAGCAACTGGAAGAAGTCCGGCTCAAGAAAATCAAACTCCGATTAAAAGATGAAATCGCCGCGTTGAGTTCGCCCGCGGCGAATTTGCATTTTGCCTGAACCTCAGACGAAGCGGGTCCCATCCAGAGAATGGCAGACCGGTTACGGGGGTTCCCTGTCTCCGCAACAATCGATTCGCGGAGACAGGGGGCGGCATCCTGAAGGACATATAATCAAGGCTGTCAACGTGTTATGGTACGAGACGGCTATTACTACGGATTTGCCCTTGTGGCGGTGGCGGTGGTGGTGCATCTGCTCACGGGCGGGTGGGCCTGGACGGCAATCCCTTTTCTATTGGCGGCGTTTTTTCTGTGGTTCTTTCGGGATCCGCACCGGGAA
>JAJZIF010000010.1:0-3992 GCA_021810735.1 Acidobacteriota bacterium | reverse complement strand
GTTTCTCCTGCCGATGGCAAACTTACGGAGATTGCCAGAGTGCAGACGCCAAGCGGGGAACGCCTGCGGCTGAGCATTTTTCTGAGTGTTTTTAATGTGCATGTGAACCGCGCCCCGGAAGCCGGAACCGTGCTGGGGGTGACCTACCGGCATGGGCTGTATCTGAATGCGATGAACCCTGAATCGGCCGAGAAGAATGAGCAGAACACAGTGGTGATTGGCACGACGGACGGCAACGAAATCTGCTTCAAACAGATAGCGGGACTGCTGGCCCGGCGCATCGTATTTACCAAGCGCGAAGGCGACCGCGTGCAGCGCGGCGAACGCGTGGGGTTGATTAAATTCGGATCGCGCACCGATCTGCTGCTGCCGGGAAATTTTGAGGTGCTGGCGAAGGAGGGACAGCGCGTAAAGGGCGGTTCGACGGTGCTGGCGCGGCGACCGGAGCCGGGCGGCGCGCAGACGGAGATTGCGGATTGAACGGTTTGGCGCGTTTGTCCAGTCTGAAGACCGGGGACCGCGGTGCAACGGCGGAGCGTAGCGACCGGCGGCGGCGCGGCATGTATATTTTGCCGTCGATGTTCACGGCATTGAACATCGGCGCGGGATACTTTGCGATTACGCAGAGCCTGCAGGGTTCGACGCTGCACCCGGAATATTTTGATCATGCAGCGCTGGCGATTGCGATCGCGATTCCATTTGACGCGCTGGATGGACGCATCGCGCGCATGACGGACACGACGAGCGACTTTGGGCGCGAGCTGGATTCGCTGGCAGATGTGATCACGTTTGGCGTGGCACCGAGCATACTGGCCTTTACCTGGGGCTTTCGTATGCTGCCTGAGACGATGAATCCGGTGCTGCACCAGAAGCTGCTGCAGTTTGGCGCATTCTTGTGCTTTCTTTTTCTGCTATGCGGGGCAAGCCGGCTGGCGAGATTCAATATCAGCCACGATCCTGTGCCGAAGAATCCGGGACGGCCGGGGCGGAAGTACTTTGTCGGGATGCCGATACCGGCAGCGGCGGGCGTGATTGCCGCTGTGGTGCATTTTTTTGGAGGGATCCCGGTATCGATGGCGCCGGTTGCCATTGTATGGATGCTGCTGGTGGGATTTCTTGGATTTCTGATGGTGAGCACCTGGAGATTCTGGAGCGGAAAAGAATTAAACTTTACGAACCGGCAGCCCTTCCAGTGGATTGTGCTGTTCGGGCTGGTGCTTTACGCACTGGTGGCATTCTCTGACTACGTACTGGCTGCGATGGCGCTGACTTATATGTTTTCGGGCGTCATTGCGCGGCTGGCCTACTCCTGGCAGCGGCACCGCAGAGCCGCTCACACGCATAGCGTTTCCACGACGACCCATTGATGCCCGACCAATACAAAATCGCCATAGTTGGAGCCTCGTCTCTTCGGGGCAAGGAATTGAACGAAGCGTTAACCGAGTCTCCCTTTGCCAATGCCGACTTTGTCCTGATGGACGAAGAAGATCAGATTGGTCAGTTGGAGAGCGTCGGCGACGAGATGACGTTTGTGCAGCGGATCGACCCGACATCGTTTGAGCGGGCTGATTTTGTGTTTTTCGCGGACTCGGAGGAGTCTACGCAGAAATACTGGAAAATCGCCCAGCGAGCCGGGGCGAGCATTGTGGACATGACGGCTGGGATTGAAGGAGAAGCGGGCGTGCTGGTGCGCGCACCCTGGGTGCAGGACCATAGCGAGGATGTGGGCGAGACGCCAGGGCTGGCGACTGCGGCGGTGGTGCCCGCGCACCCGGTGGCGGTGGCCGTGGGCCTGCTGACGCAGCGGCTGGAGCAGGTGGGCGCGCTGCGGTGCGCTTCTGTCACGGTGCTGGAGCCCGCGTCAGAATACGGACGCGAGGCCATGGATGAACTGCACCAGCAGACGGTGAATCTGCTGAATTTCCAGACACTGCCGAAGTCGATTTACGACACGCAGGTGGCGTTTACCGCGACTCCGGTGTTCGGTGAGGCAGGAAAGTTCCGTTTGCCGGAGCGTGAAGCGAGAATTCGACGGCATTATGCGGCACTGCGAGGTGTCGCTCCAGTGGTGCCGCTGCAACTGATCCACACGCCGGTTTTTCACGGCTACGGCCTGTCGATGTCAATCGAGTTTGCGGACCCGGTGGCGCTGGAACATGTGGAAGCAGCACTGCAGGGCGAGCATGTGGACGTGATCATGGGCGACAGTGATGCACCGACGAATCTGAGCTCGGCCGGACAGGGCGATGTGCTGGTTCGGGTGCGGACGGCGGATGGATCGCAGGAGAAGACTTCGCAGTTCTGGGTATGGGCGGCGCTGGATAATCTGCGCATAGCCAGTCTGAATGCCGTGGCATGCGCGATGGAATTGCAGCGGCTTCGGCCCCGGGGCAAAGTCCAATAAGTCCGGACAGGTGGACAGCGAGAAACGTATCTGAATCAGTTACTTTTACTCTGCCGGCAGTGCCGGTAGCCGGAAATCCTCAAAATTCCTGCCGAGTTCGAGGCAGATTGCCTCGACGACGAGTTCGTGGTCTGCACGCTGCGGGAGTCCGGAGACGGTGACGCAGCCAATGACGCCCGCGCCAGCGACGCGGATGGGGAAACAGCCGCCGTGGGTGGCGTAATCGAGGGTAGGCAGGCCCTGCTTGTCTTCGAGGGATGAGTTACTGCGGGCGAGTTCGCGGCCGATGGCATAGGAACTGCGATGGAAGCGAGTGACTACGTTGACTTTGCGGCGGACCCACTCGGCCTGATCCGGCACAGCACCGGGGAGCGCGCAATAGAACAACTGCTGTCCGAAGCGGCGCACATCGATGACGAGATAGTGGCCGCGAGCCAGGGCCAGCTCGCGCAGGCGTGAGCCGATGCGCCAAGCGGTGTGCTCGTCGAAGGCGTCAAAGACGAGGAGGGATTCCTGGCGGGCGATGGCAGCGAGGTCGGCAGTGATATTCATGGCTGACGCGTTTTACTCCCCGGCGGAGTGAGATTTATCGTTGCATGTGCAGAGTAACGCAGGCGGCAAGAATCGTCGATGGAGGGGTGCGATGAAGGCTGGCGTGGGACGCAGGGAGTTTCTGAAACTATCGGGTTCGGCGGCACTGGCAGGTATTGCGGCAACGGCTCTGAAAGGGGTTGTGCGCCCGGCGCTGGCGGAGCAGCCGGGGCTCCGCACGATGGTGAACCAGGTGGGGTATCTTCCTGCCGCAGATAAGGTGGCAACGGTGCAGTGGCCGCAGGGCTCGCGTGAGCCGGCAAGGAAGTTTCAAATGCGACGGGCGGACGGCGGCGAGAAGGTGTTGGAAGGCAAACTGAGTGAGGTTCGCGAGGATGCGTTGTCGGGTGACCGGGTGCAACTGGCGGATTTCTCTGACGTGCGAATACCGGGGAAGTATCTGCTGGACGTGGAGCATGGCGAGACGACAGAAGTGGAGATTGGCGGAGATGGGTACCGACATGCGCTGTGGATGGCGACGCGCGGGTACTACGGCCAGCGGTGCGGCTGCCATGTGAACCTGGGCGGGGGCTACGAGCATCCGCCATGCCATTTGCACGATGCGTTTGATTCGAGTTCGGGCAAGACGGGGACGTTTGCCAACTACGGAGGATGGCACGATGCGGGCGATTATGGCCGGTACATGGTGAACTCGGGGATTACGACCGGGACGCTGCTATGGGCATGGGAGCTATATGAGAAGAGTTTGCTCCCGATGGAGTTACAAATTCCGGAGTCAAGGGGGCCGATGCCGGATTTTCTGGCAGAGGTGCGCTGGAACCTAGGGTGGATGCTGGCGATGCAGGATGTGGACGGCGGCGTATGGGACAAGCAGACGAGTCGCGAATTCTGCGGGTTTGTGATGCCGCAGGATGATCCGCTGGAGATTTATGTGATTGGGTCTGGCAAGCCGCCGTACAAGGTAGCGACAGCGACGGCGGATTTTGCGGCGGTGATGGCGATTGCAGCGAGAGTGTATCGCGAATATGACGCGAAG
>JAJZIF010000445.1 GCA_021810735.1 Acidobacteriota bacterium | reverse complement strand
CTCCACTGCGGCCGCCGGAACCATCAATAGCCCGCAGGAATTGTTCCACGTCTCCAGCATGGACACGGTGCGCATCTTCGTGAACGTGCCGGGAGTCTATGCGCCCGAGGCTCGTCCCGGCGTCAAAACGAACATCGATTTGCCGGAATACCCTGGACGCATCTTTCAAGGAACGATTGTGCGAACGGCGAATGCAATCGACCTAATGACGCGCACATTGATGGTGGAAGTCGATATCCCCAATCGAAGACACGAACTGCTTCCTGGCGCCTATGCCCAGGTTCACCTGCAGCTTCCCATGAAGCATCCGGCGCTGATCATTCCAGTCGACGCCCTTCTTTTCCGCTCCGAAGGTCTCCGTGTGGTCACAGTCGACGCACAGAACCACGCCCATCTGCAGCCCATTACCGTGGGCCGCGACTGGGGCACGAAAATCGAAGTGCTCACCGGGTTGACCCCGAAGGATCGCATCGTCAATAGTCCGCCGGATTCGATTGTCGATGATGAGTCCGTGCGCGTGGTTACCGGCGGCGGCCAGCCCGATCAGTCGGATCAACCCGATCAAACCAGTCCAGACCCGGCAGGAAAGACTTCATGAAACGGAGCTACACGAATGCGGGGATTCGAACGGCGCTCGCGCTCGTCGTGTGCGTGACCGGCTGTACCGTGGGTCCGAACTATCATCGGCCCACAGCTCCCACAACGCCGGCGTTCAAAGAGGCCGCTGGCTGGCAGCCCGCGCAGCCCTCGGACCAGCAGCTTCGCGGCCATTGGTGGGAAGTCTATGGAGATCCGGAACTGAATGCTCTGGAAGAAAAGGTCAGCGTCTCCAACCAGTCCTTGAAGGTCACCATCACGCAATACACGCAGGCGCGCGCCATGGTGCAGTATCAGCGCGCCAACTACTTCCCGTTTTTGGGCGCCGGCATCAGCGCAACCCGTCAGCGTGGCTCGGAGCACCGGACGTTTTATTTTCCGTCTCTGAACCAGTACAACGATTTCACGCTCCCGCTCGACGTCACCTGGGAGCCGGACATCTGGGGTCGCGTGCGACGGACGGTGCGCGCAGCGCGCGAAAACGCGCAGGCGAGCGCCGCGGATATCGTCAACGTGCAACTGATTTTGCAGGCCGAGCTGGCACTCGATTACTTCCAGATGCGCGGCCTCGATTCGCAGCAGTCCATCTTGGATCGAACCGTCGTCGCTTACGAAAAGTCATTACAGCTTACTCAGCAGCTATTTCATGCCGGCCTGGATTCTGCGTTGGATGTCGAGCAGGCGCGCACGCAACTGGAAACCACCCGCGCCCAGGATCAGGATGTGGCCGTGGCGCGCGCGCAGGATGTGGACGCCATCGCGATCTTGATCGGCCAGCCACCCGCTTCGCTCACAATTCCAGCGCGCGTGGCTGCCAACACTCCGCCCGCGATTCCGCCGGGCCTGCCTTCGCAATTGCTCGAGCGCCGTCCCGACATCGCCATCGCCGAACGCCAGATGGCCGCCGCCAATGAACAGATCGGCATTGCCCGCGCCGCCTACTATCCCAACTTCATGCTTTCCGGTATCGGCGGGGTAGAGAGCAGTCGGCCTGGAAACTGGTTCACCGGGCCAAGCTCCTTCTGGTCGATGGGACTGTCGGCAACGGACCCGTTGGTGGACTGGGGACAACGGCACGCGCTCAACACCATGGCGCAGGCGAACTACGACGGCACCGTGGCCAATTATCGCCAGACCGTGCTGGCCGCATATCAGGAAGTGGAAGACAATCTCGCCGCTCTGCGGATTCTGGAGCGCGAAACCCAAACCGAGGCCCAGGCAGTGGCCTCGGCGCAGCGACAGATGGATATTGCCATGAAGCTGTACCAGCGGGGCCTTGATCCGTATCTCAATGTGATTCAAGCGCAGACCGTTGTTTTGTCCAGCGAATTGACGGCGGCGAACCTGGTCACCCGGCGCATGACGGCCAGCGTTCTATTGGTCAAGGCGCTGGGCGGCGGATGGAACCGCAGCCAGCTTCCCCACGACTAAACCGGCTTTGGAATGGAAACGATCGATGAACGGAAACGAAGCAATCAACTCGGGCTTGAGCGCCGAACCTCTCCCCAGCGACGCGACGCGGTCTTCCGCCGCGGAAGAAATCAAATCCATGATGGCCGAAGAAATGGACAGAAATCCTGTCGCCGGAACGGTTGTCGATCGCAACTGCATGCATGACCGCGTTCGATGGACCATTCTCGAACGCATCATGGATGGGACCTACCAGCCCGGTGAGCGGCTCAAGGAGTTGACGCTGGCGCGCGAGTTTCATGTCAGCCAGGCTCCGGTGCGCGAGGCGCTGCGCAAGCTGGAAGCCATTGGAGTGGTAAAGTCGGAACCGTATCGTGGCGCCCGCGTGCGCGAACTGTCTCCCACCGAACTGCGCGATGCATACCAGTTGCGTGGAATCCTGGAGCAGGCTGCGACGGAATTTATCCCTGAATTTCCTGGCGAAGCGGTTCAGTATCTCGAACAGGAGTACGCCTCCATGGGCGCCGCCGTGCGGAATGGCGACCTGCAGGCGATGGCTTGTCATAATCGTAACTTTCATCGTTGCATTATGGAACGCTGCCAGAATCAAGAGATACTCCGCGCCTGGAAGTCTCTGGGAATCTGCATGCGAGCGCGTTTGAATGTCCAGCGCCGGGTGGAGCAGTTGCCCGACGCCATCCTCTCGCATCAGCCGATCATCGATGCCCTGCGCGCAGGAAATTTACGCCACGCCGGCCAGTTGTTGCGCGAACATTCCTTCGGCTTTGTCGCGGACCTGCTGTAGCGGATTGACAGTAGGTGTAGTTATTTGTGAAAGGGAGTCATTCTGAACCCTTCGGCTACGCTCAGGGCACGCTCCGCGCAGCGGAGTGAAGAATCCAGACGATATGCGCCTGGTCATTGCCGCCGTCACCCTCTGGATTCTTCGCTTCGCTCAGAATGACTCATCTCATTTTTAACTACAGTATCTGTAAATCTGCTATAGCGGATGCAGAGAAACGCGGCGCCCTGGTTCTTGCAGATGAATTCGGTTCCTGTCGCTCCACTGTTACTCTGTCAAGTATGGCTGACTTTGATTCCATCACCGACATGATGCAAAGCTGTGCCGACCAGGCCGTGCGGACTGCACGCGACCGCTTCGGCTTCGAACTCGATTACTCCGAGCAAAGCATTGAATCGCTGGAAACTATTCTCGCCAGCGTCAGCGTCAATCTGAACCTGTTGGAGAATGACAAAGTGGAAGAGCAGGTGAAGTTATGGGGCGGCTATCTGGGCGAGGTGGTGCGCCGCTACTGGAACGGCGGATGGGAGCTGATCCAATATCCTGGCGGCACCGCGGCCGTGCCAACCTTGCTGGTGTCGGGATCGCAACTCTATCCATTGTTGAAGGTCTATCGGCGGCTGACCATGGGCGACGGCGAAAATGTCTGGAAGTTTTATGAGCAAATCCGCAATCGGCTCGCGACCGTACATCCATTAGACGGGACGCGGGATGCGGCAGACGGTCAGTAGGCTGTCTTCCTGTTGCGGCCGGTTCGGTCCGTCCGCGCCTTGGCTCGATCGATGAGTTTCATGGCCGCAACGCAGCCTTGCCTCTCCATCTACAAGCCGCGTGCGAATGTGCGACAATACCAGTGGATAGGTTAGGCGGGCGGCCAGTTAGCCTGCGGGAGAAAATTGTATGGGTGACTTATTACAGCCCTGGCATTTGGTAGTGATTCTAGTTGTGGCGCTTCTGATCTTCGGACCGAGCAAGCTTCCCGGCCTCGGCAAAGGCCTGGGTGAGGGAATCAAGGGATTCAAGGAAGGCATTAAGGGCATCGGCAGTT
>JAJZIF010000444.1 GCA_021810735.1 Acidobacteriota bacterium | reverse complement strand
AGCCCGCTTCAGCTTTGCATCGTAGCCATAAATATCCTGCAGGAAACGAATTTCGCCATCGGGCGAAACCACGGCGGTACCGTAGATGATGACGACCGTGAGCGGTTGCGGCAGGTTGACGGTGAGCGTTTCGGCGCCGTGCATGGCGTCCTGAATTTTTTCGGGCGTCCAGCCCGGGAGGTCGCGGAGGAGCCACTCGGCGAGCGCGGCCGGATGTTCGACGCGAATGCAGCCGTGACTGAAGTCGCGACGGGTGTGAGAGAAGAGCTGGGTCGCGGGCGTGCCGTGCATGTAGACGTCGTAGCGATTGGGAAACTCAAACTTGATGAGGCCGAGGGAGTTTTTGTCGCCGGGCAACTGACGAATTTTGAGAGCGCCGCTCCTGAGCTGCGCGAGCACGGCGGGGCTGCCGGCGCTGACATCCACAGGGTGGTTGGCGGCGTTGACGATTTCGTAATCGTTGCGGGCGAGGTAACCGGGGTCGCGCGCGATACGGGGAACGAGTTCCTTGCGCTGGATGGAATAGGGCACGTTCCAGTAGGGGCGGAAGATGACCGAGCGCATCTGGGCGACAAAGACCGGTGTTTTGTGGTGGTAGGACATGCCGATGATGATCTTCTGGATCATCAGCCAGCGGTAGTCGCGACCGATGAGATAAAAGCGGAATTCAGGGATGTTGACGACGATGGCGGGCAGCGGAAGTGTTTGCGGCACCCAGCGCCAGCGCTCAAGGGTGAGTTCGAGCTGCTCGATTCGGTAGGCGAGCGGAACATTCAGCGCGGCGATGGTGGCGCGGCCAAGGACGCCGTCGGCGGCCAGTCCATGCCGATCCTGAAAGTGCTTCACAGCTTCGACGATGGCGCCCTTGTACATGGTCTCGTCCGTGGGCAGGGTTGCGTTGCGTGGGAGATCGCCCATGAGCCGCAGCCGGGCGACGAGTTGCGGTAAGGCTGCGTAGGCTTCCCCGGGATGGATGCTTTTTCGGGGTACGGGCAGAGGTTTGTAGCTGGTGTCAGGCGCAATAGCCTCAAGCCGCTGCAGTGCCGCCAGCATGCGCCAATAGCCGGCGAAGGGAGGCTCGGCGGCAGCGATCGCCTGTTCCACATTTGCCGCGTGTACGACATGTGCCGTCAGGAAATCGGCGAGGCCGAAGTGCTTCTCACGCGCGCCGAGGGCGAATCCCATGGCCTCTGGCGTCACCCTGCCGAAGTGGAGATCAGAGATGTACCGCATGGCCGCGGCCGTGAGTGTGACATCGATGGCGAGGCGCTGGCGATCGGTCTTTGCGGCGTAAAGCTGCGCGAGCAGCGCAGGCCAGTCGCCGTAATCGTGCGGACGCAGGCCTTTTTGCGCGGCGCCCTCGAGGAGCAGGACCAGCGCCCGTCCTTGGGGAGTCAACTGGGTGTCGTGCAGCCAAGCGGGCTGGCCGTTGCTGGCCGCATAGAATTTTTCCAGCTGCCCGCGGAACTGTGGCAACGGGCCGAGCTCGCGCTGGGCCGCGGCGATCCGTTGTTGCAGGAATGGCTGCGGGGTGACCGGGGAGGGTGCCTGCGGCGCGGCGTACAAAGAACAGACGCCGGCAAGTACGAGAAGAATCAGCCTGGCTTCGCGTTTGAGGACGTTGTTCACAGCATTGCAACGTGGGATGCGGTGTGACGGCAGTCGGACGAAGGGCACGGCAACTTTTGCGGAAGGGGTGCCGGGACCGGTCGGAGGGTACCCGTCCCGGCTTAAGGGAAGCGCTCAAGCAGCCTTGATTTCAATCATCTTTGGCTTTGCCGCCTTTGCGAGGCGAACCTCAAGCACACCCTTTTCGAGATGAGCTGTTGCCTTGTCGGGATTGACATGTGCGGGAAGTAAGATCTCGCGGTAGACTTCGTTGCACGAAATTTCGCTGTAGCGTTCTTTTGCACCTTTTTCTGACTCGGTCTTCTTTTCCACCTTGCCGTAGATCGAAATGGAATTGGGTTCGGCGCGAATGGTAAGCTCCTTGGCATCGAAACCGGGAACCTCAGCATGCAAGACCACTTCGTTGTCAGTTTCTTCCACCCGGATGGGCATGGCCTTGACCATTTCATGCTCGGCGCGGAACCAGTCGCTGAGCGCGAATCCATCTCCGCCGCCGCGCTGCTGGAAGAGGTTGAATGCGCGCTCTTCGATCCTTCTCATCAATTGATCCATTTCTTCAAAGATCGATGCAGGTCTGGCAATGGCAATTTGACCTTTGCCCTGGGCTTTCTGATTAACGAGTGCTGTAGCCATGACGTTGCTCCTGACAGGAGATTGCAGATTTACAGATCGCTTTCCGTGCAGTGTGAGATCTCGCCTTCTATCCATCTGCTGTTCTCAAGGTAGGACGCGCGTCACACGGGTGCTGTGATGGGGGACACTTTGGCGGCGAAGGTTTAGCTGGCCGCTTGTGACTGGCATCACCGCAAACCGTTGCCCCGGGGGCGCATGCTTCTTTGACAAATGGAGGCAGTATGTCGACCTCTGTCTTGCCCGCCATTGCGTTTCGCGACCTGCTCGTGGCGTTTGATTTTTCCGACGCCTCGGAACATGCGCTCGATTACGCGCGGGCGATTGCCCGCCAGCACAATTCGCGGCTGTTGCTGGTCCACGTAATGGAGGGTCGCGCCCCGGTAACTCCCGGCACGGAATGGGTGGAAGAGGAAGCGGTTCGCATGGCGCAACAGGTGGAATCCACCGGCGCCGCGCTGCGAGAACAAGGATTCGCGGTGGAACCGCTGAACCTCTATGGCGCGATCCGTGAGCGGGTGCAGGAGCTTGTGAAGGCGCACAACGTTGACCTGATTGTTGCCGGGACGCACGCCGGCGAGGGTCTCGACCGCGCCATTTTTGGGTCGAACGCGGAGAAGCTGGCGCGCTCGGTGGACTGTCCGGCCCTGCTGATCGGGCCGAAATGTAAGAGTGTGCAGCGCCTTTGGGAGCTGCAGCGGGTTCTGGTGGCGACCCGGCTTTATCCCGAGCGAGCCAACATTGCCATCTATGCCGCACAACTTGCGAAGATCAACCACGCGCAACTGACGGTATTGCATGTTGCACATCCCGGGCAGGCTTACGAGCGCGAGACTTGGCAGGCATACCTTGGTGAGGTCGCGAAGGAAAGCCCGGAGATAAGCATCAGTGAACGGCAGCAGAAAGTCATTCTTTCGAAGCGCCACGCCTCGGAAGAAATCCTCACGACCGCGAACGACTGGGGTGCGGACCTGATCGTGATGGGCGCTTCGCATGATTCGCTGGGCATGACACACTTCCGGCGGGGTGCGCTGGGCGAGGTGCTTGCCGAGGCGAGCTGCCCGGTGCTGGCGGTGCGTCACTGAGGCGCTGCATGGCGCTCAGGCGGGTGGTGATGGGGGTCATGGTGATTTCCCCGGCACCGGCCTATACGGGAAGAAGACGCGACGCATCTGAAGTGATGTTGGGTGAATCACGCCACGGCGTTGTTTAACTGAGGTGAATATGGCGAATCCATCGGCTTCCCTGCCAGAATCCCCACAACCCCGGCCACATTATGCGATCCGCAAGATTCTGATTGCGCACGACGGCTCGAGCGCCGCGGAAACGGCGCTCAAAGACGCCACCGGCCTTGCGCGGGAGTTTGGCGCGGAAATCGTGCTGGCGCGGGTGGGACTGCCCGGCGACGAGTTTTCCGGCTCGGCTCTCGCGGCAGGCAAAGCCGAAGACATCTCTGACCTGGAGCGGATCCAACAGGGGTTGTTACAGGAGGGGATCAAGTCGCACATTCTGCTGCGGACCGGCGTGGTCGGCGACACGTTGTTCGATATCAGCCACAAGGAAAGAAGCGATGTGCTGATGCTGGGCGCGTATGGCCATGGGAGGCA
>JAJZIF010000443.1 GCA_021810735.1 Acidobacteriota bacterium | reverse complement strand
GAGATGAGATCCCGCAGTCAAACCTCAACAGCCAACATCGATTTTTCGGCCACGGAGCGAAAGACGAAGCGACTGGTGGAGTTGGAGGGTGTCTCCTGCAGGATGGGCGATCAGGTTTTGTTCGACAAACTCGATTTCATCCTGACCGCCAAGATGCGACTCGGTCTGGTTGGCCCGAATGGCAGCGGGAAGACCACCTTGTTACGACTGCTGCAAGGAGAGCTACTGCCCGATGCCGGAGAAATTCGCCGTGCTCCCACATTGAGAATCGTTTCCTTCGACCAGAATCGAGTGCTCGATACCAATCTGACGCTGCGTCGTGCCCTGGCGCCGGACAGCGACTCCGTCGTCTATCAGGATCGCGTGCAGCATGTCGCCTCCTGGGCTGAGCGATTTTTGTTTACCAGTGAGCAACTGAACCAGCCCGTTGAGCGGCTCTCCGGCGGCGAACGCGCTCGCGTGCTGATCGCCAGACTGATGCTGCAACCCGCGGACCTGCTGCTGCTCGATGAACCGACCAACGATCTGGATATCCCCACGCTGGAAATTCTGGAGGAAAGCCTGCTCGAATTTGCGGGCGCTCTGGTGCTGGTAACGCACGACCGCTTCATGCTCGATCGCATCTCGACAACGGTGTTGGGGCTCGATGGCCGAGGCGGCGCGGAACGCTTTGCCGACTATTCGCAATGGAACGCCTGGAAGAATGAGCGGGGACAGAAGAAAAATTCCGAACTCTCGCCGCGCTCAACGGACGGTGCTGGGGCCGCGGCCAGGAATGCCGCGACAACCTCCTCCAATCAGGTCAAGAAGAAACTTTCGTATATGGAAGCGCGCGAATACTCGACCATCGAACAGGACATCGCGGATGCGGAGGAGCAACTTCAAACGCATCGCGATGCGATGGAAGATCCCGCGATTGCAACCGATGCAACGCGGCTGGAAAAGGCTATGGAGGCCATCGCAGAGGCCGAAGCTCGAGTGGATGCGCTGTACCTGCGTTGGACGGAATTGGAAGCCAAGCTGAAATAGCCTCGTATACGATGACCTCGCTTTCATTGGATGCTTCCTCCAGAATGAACAAAAAAATAGGGAGTGCAAAATGTTCGCTGCACTCCCTTATCCCTACAAAAACTTTTTTGTTTCTAATGTCAGCCGCGTCGGGCCGCCATCATCTCCACACCGGCAAATTGCTCCTGGATGGCGCGATTGAACGCTGGGATATCGTCGGGCTTGCGACTGGTTGTGAGGTTATGGTCGACGACTACCTGTTCATCGACCCAGTTTGCGCCCGCATTTTTCAAATCGGTCTTCAGCGACGGCCAGGAGGTTAACTTGCGTCCTTTTACCACGTTCGCTTCGATCAACATCTGGGGCCCATGGCAAATTGCCGCGACCGGCTTGCCGGCATCGAAAAACTTCTTCACGAACGCAACCGCGCTCTGGTCCATCCGCAGCTTGTCCGGATTCATGACACCGCCCGGCAGCAGCAGCGCGTCGTAGTCGTCCGCTTTGGCATCCTTCAATTCACGGTCGACTTTCACCTTGTCACCCCACTCGGTAGACTTCCATCCTTTTATTTCCCCACTGTGGGGAGAGATGACATAGGTATTGGCCCCGCCCTGCTCCAGAGCTTTTTGGGCTCTATCAATTCCACTTGCTCGAACCCGTCCGTGGAGAGAATCGCGACTTTCTTTCCCGACAGGTTTTCCATGATCCGCATGCCTCTACCAAATAGGAAGGCAAAGTCGCCGTAATCGTTGCCGGTTGGCAAAACTATTTCCACCAAAAGGTATGCAGACTTGTGCCTGAAACGTCTGTGGGATGCCCAGGTCGCGGCAGGAATAGTTGAAAATGTCTTTTATCTGCAATGTCCAGCAGGCGCTCGACCGGTTCGCGCCAGGGATGGAACGCCAGGTTGAAGAGACCCCAGTGGATCGGTAAAAAAAGTTGGCCCCGCAATGCAAGGTGAGCTTCCACCGCTTTTTCCGGGCCCATGTGGATGTCGGGCCAATCCTCGCCGTAGGCGCCAATTTCCAGCATGGTGAGATCGAAGGGACCATAGGCATCGCCAATCTGATGAAATCCAGGGAACAATCCTGAATCGGCCCCGAAGAAAAGATTGTGTCGATTCCCACGGATCACGAACGACGACCATAACGTCTTATTCCTTCCCCACAAACCGCGCCCCGAGAAATGCCGGGCTGGGGTGGCCGTAATGAGGAGGTCCTCATTCAGCGAAGCGGTCTGCCCCCAGTTCAGCTCCGTGATCCACGTCGGGGACACGCCCCACGACTCCAAATATCGCGCCACTCCAACGGAACAGATCCAAAGTACCCGTTCCCTGGAGGGAACCGCAGCCAGTTGTCGTATAGTCGCGCGGTCCAGATGATCATAATGATCGTGAGAAATCAGCACAGCGTCGAGCGGCGGAAGGTCTTTCAGCGCCAGTGGCGGAGGGTAGAAACGTTTTGGCCCGGCAAAGGAAACAAACGAGGCGCGCTCGCTCCATACCGGATCGGTCAGAATGCGATATCCGTCGATCTCGATCAAGAGTGTCGAGTGGCCCATCCACGTGACACGCAGGCCGCCAGCAGGAGGACGCGAATAGACCGCAGTGTCTGTGGGGAATGGGCCGAGTGGAAGTTTCGGATCTCCCACCTTTTTCTCGACCAACAAGCGGCGGATCATGCGACTTGCGCTGCCCGGCCGCATCACGACGGTGGGAACAGGATTGAGAAATCTATCCCCCAGTTTTTCCGCAGGATGGAAGATGTTTGCGGCAGGGTTTCCAGGAACGATCAAGTTCGACATGGTTAGGCCAAACGGCAGACCTCGTTAGATGCCAAAAACAAATGCATACTGCAATGCAACACGAGCCGCGTTGGAAACTCTGTCACCACTGCACCCCGGGGTACAAGCTTGGTAGGCGAACCACCCGGTACTGGTTATAGCCCGGCGTATGCGCCTGCCATACGGTCTGTGCAGTCGTCGGCGAGGTTTGATTCAACTCGTAGACTATCGCTCCACCTTTTGCGGCACAGAAATCCGTCTCGATATCGTTGTTCTGGAGCAAATCTGTCTGGCCGCCAAAAAAGCTGTAAATCGACGGAGACGGAATGTAGTGAAACAGCATCGTCGCGGTCTTGGCTGTTTCATCCACTCGCAACACCATAGCCGTCGAGTAGCAGGCGGGCGCGCCTGTCGTGCCGCAGATCTGCCCGGATGGGAACAGCCGGTCATTCCCGTTGTCCATGACGCCAAGATCGAAGACGCCTGAGGTACTCTGGCCAAAATAGTTGATGCCATGTTGCGCATAGAACCAGTCCGTTGGATCGATGGCGCCTACCAGCTTGAAATCGCGGCCTTCTCCAAGACTCCAGATCACATTGCCGGTTCCTGCGCCATCGTTGTAATCGATTTTGACGATCCTGTTTTGTTGGCGGATGGAGAGGAGAAGATTATGGTCTTCCGGTGAATAGAGCAGTGCATTCGAGTGCGTCCAGTCCGGGAACTGGTAGGAGTAGGGTGACGCGGGAGTGCCGAGCTGTTGAAAAGGGTTCCATACCCAGGTGGGATTGTAGTTCTGGTCCACATCGACGATCACGGTCCCAAGCACGTTGATCGTCCCCGGATAGCCGGGCAGGTTTGTGTATGGCTTGGTCATCCAGGCCAGCAACAACAGATGTCCGTTGGGCAGTTGCAGTGCGGCAGTGCAGAACGTCAGCAGGTTCAACCCGGTAAAACCATTTGCTGCAAGCGACTTGTTCAGTTGGTCGATGGTCAGCTCATGGATCGTGTTCCCTACCAGGTCAACCTCGCGAACGACCTCGATCGTCCCGGGAGGGATGTTCTGTTTCGCGGTGGGCGT
>JAJZIF010000442.1 GCA_021810735.1 Acidobacteriota bacterium | reverse complement strand
CGAGGCGGAAAGCGAACTGACGGCCGGCTATCACACCGAGTACAGTTCGATGAAGTTCGCCATGTTCTTCATGGCGGAATACGCGAACATGATTACCGTCGGATGCGTCGCCACCCTGTTGTTTTTCGGGGGATGGAGCAGTCCGTTCGGTCACCTGTTCGACGGTGTGGCCACAGGGATTGTGGCGCGCGCTGTTCTGCCACTCTTCTGGTTTGTCCTCAAAGTTTTCCTGTTCCTTTTCCTGTACATCTGGGTTCGCGGGACACTTCCGCGTTTTCGCTACGACCAGCTCATGGGTTTCGGATGGAAGTTTCTGGTGCCTGTGGCTATTGCCAACATCATTGTTACGAGCCTGTGGATGGGACTCTTGCTGCCCGTGCGTTGATTTACAATCGATCTTTCCATCCACCGAACTGACACCGTTGTTCTGCTGTATTTGCGAGTGACTGCAAACCATGCATCTGGCACTGTTCATCGTTTTCGGCGCGTTTTGTGTGGCAGGGGCCCTGAATCTCCTGCTGCAGCGCCACCCTATCAACAGCGCGCTTTCACTCATCGTCGTGATGAGTTCGCTCGCGGTTTTGTACCTGCTGCTGGGAGCCGAATTTCTGGCCATTGCGCAGGTCATCGTGTATTCAGGCGCGATCATGGTGCTGTTTACTTTTGTGATCATGCTGCTCAATGCGGGACGCGAGGAGCGCACCCGCGGCAGCAGGATGGCGTACATCGCCGGGTTTCCGGGTGCGGCGTCGCTGATCTCGATTCTGACGTTTATGTTTCTTTCGCGGCGCGGCAGTTTCGCCCAGGCGACTTTTGGCGGATTCTGGGTGACGACGAACGACCTGAGCCGGGTATTGTTTCGCAACCTGCTGCTGCCCTTTGAAGTTACATCTGTGCTGATCCTGGTTGCGATTCTCGGCGCGGTAGCGCTTGCCCGGAAGGAGCACTGAAATGGTTCCTGTTGCTTATTACCTGTTCCTCAGCGCGGTTTTGTTTTCGATTGGAGTAGCTGCCTTCATCATCAAGCGGAATATCATCACGGTATTCATGTCCATTGAGCTGATGCTGAACGCAGTGAACCTGACATTTGTGGCATTCGCTCATCAGTGGCATGAGGTGAGCGGACAGATCTTTGTCTTCTTTGTGATGGTGGTCGCCGCCGCTGAAGCTGCGGTTGGCCTGGCAATTATTATCGCCGTGTTTCGTGCACGCAATACTCTGAACGTCGATCAAATCGACCTGATGAAACTATGACCGATCTCCATCTCTGGCTGATTCCGATTGTCCCCGTTGCCGGATTTCTGGTGAACGGTCTGTTAGGCCGCAAGCTGCCGAAAGCGACGGTCACCGTCATCGCACTGGTAGCGGCGCTGGTGCCGATGCTGCAGGTCGCGAGCCTCGTTGCACGGTTTGGATCTCTGCCTGTGCCCTATGTCGAAAATGTGGGGACATGGATACAGGCGGGTGCGTTCCATGCCAGCTTCTCTTTCCGGTTAGACCAACTCACGATGGTGATGCTCTGTGTGGTCACCGGGGTTGGGTTCCTGATTCATCTCTACTCCGTCGGCTACATGGCGGAAGAGGAAGGTTACTGGCGCTTCTTCGCCTACATGAATCTCTTCCTCTTCTTTATGCTGACCCTCGTGCTGGCGGAAAACTTCCTGCTCATGTTCGTGGGCTGGGAAGGAGTGGGGCTGGCGTCGTATCTGCTCATCGGCTTCTATTTCCGACGCGACTCCGCGGCAAATGCAGGCAAGAAAGCGTTCATCGTCAACCGGATCGGCGACTTCGGCTTCCTGTTGGCGATGTTCCTTCTGGTCGCACACTTTGGAACGCTCGATTTCACTCGAGTCTTCAGCGCCATCAGCGCGGATCCGACGCTGCACGGTGGGTTCATTACTGCGATTGCCCTGCTGCTGATTCTGGGAGCGACAGGAAAGTCAGCGCAGATTCCCCTGTACGTGTGGCTTCCGGACGCGATGGAGGGTCCGACGCCTGTCTCGGCCCTGATTCACGCGGCGACCATGGTTACAGCGGGCGTTTACATGATCGCCCGAAGCCATGTTCTCTTCGATCGCTCCGCCGTCGCATTGCTGGTTGTGGCCGCCATCGGCACCGCGACCGCGTTTTTCGCCGCGACGATGGCGATGATGCAGAACGACATCAAGCGGGTACTAGCCTATTCAACGGTTTCACAGCTGGGCTATATGTTCATGGGCTGTGGAGTTGCAGCGTACTCCGCCGGCATTTTCCATCTGATCACGCACGCCTTCTTCAAGGCGCTGCTCTTCCTGGCGGCTGGATCGGTGATTCATGCGCTTGGCGGGGAGCAGGACATGCGAGTGATGGGAGGCCTGCGACGCAAGATTCCGGTTACATTCTGGACGATGACCGTGGCCGTTCTGGCCATCTCCGGGCTGCCGCCATTTTCCGGGTTCGCCAGCAAGGACCAAATTCTCTATCAGGCCTTTATTTCCGGAACGGCGGGCAAAGTGTTCTGGGCGATCGGACTGCTTACCGCGGGTCTGACGGCGTTCTATATGTTCCGCCTCTGGTATATGACCTTCTTCGGCGAGAGCCGGTGGGAAGCTGCGGGCGGCAGCCACGGAGCTGCTGCGGTTCATGCGCGCCACGACACGAAGCTCACGGCCAAAGCCGAACACGAGCATCACGTTCACGAGAGCCCGTGGGTGATGCTGATTCCGCTGGTTATCCTCGGCATTCTTGCCGCCATCGGCGGGGCACTGGGCTGGCCGGAAGCGCTGGGAGGCAACAGCTGGATCAACCATTTTCTGGCTCCCGCAGTGGGCGCTCTTCCGGTTTCCGCATATCCCGCCCTGACGGGCGGCGATTCGGCGGAAATCTGGCTGGCCGCACTTTCGACGCTGGTGGTGCTGAGCGGCTGGTTCGTCGCGCACCTGATGTACCATTCGCGGCCTGAGTTGCCGGCGAAACTGACGGCGAAATTCCGTGCTGCGTATACCCTGATCGCGAACAAGTACTGGGTGGACGAGCTTTATGGCGCGGTCGTGGTTGCGCCGGTGCTTTTTGTGGCCCGATATGGGCTGGGCCTGCTGGTCGACCGAGGAGTGATTGACGGAGGGACGCTGGCGACGGGTTACTCCGTTCAGGGTCTGGGCGCGCTGGTGGCGCGCATTCAGTCCGGGAACATTCGTGCTTATGCGGGATGGCTGGCACTGTTTGCAGCCCTTCTGATCGGAGCCACGTATTTTGGACTGACAACGCACTTCTGGATTCACTGAGGGCTGAACAAGGAAAGGTTTTGTGCTGAACCACTCGATATTGACGCTGATCACCTTCGTGCCCGCTGCCGGCGCAGTGATCGTGGCTTTGCTGCCGCGCAAGGGGCGCGCGATCCAGGGATTCACCCTTCTGGTGACGCTGGTGACATTCGCCCTTTCGATCTACCTGCCGGCACAGTTCGACTACGCACGCCATGGCTTCCAGTTTGTGGTCGACTGTCCCTGGATTTCCAGTCCAGCGATTCGGTACCACATGGGTGTGGATGGCCTGTCGCTCTGGCTCGTACTGCTGACGACCTTCCTTGCTCCTATCGGCGTTCTGGTGTCATGGCGCTCGATTGAGCGGCGCACGAAAGAGTTCTACTCGCTGTTTCTGCTCCAGCAGACGGCTATGGTTGGAGTCTTCGTATCGCTGGATGTCTTCCTCTACTACGGCTTTTGGGAACTGTCGCTGGTGCCGATGGCGATTCTGATTGCCATGTTTGGGCGCAACCGCGGACCTCAGGCCGCGCTGAAGTTCTTTATCTATACCTTCCTGCCGTCCGCGCTGTTTCTTGTTGCCATCCTGTGGCTGTATGCGAAGACGGGCACTTTTGAGTTCACGCAGCTTC
>JAJZIF010000441.1 GCA_021810735.1 Acidobacteriota bacterium | reverse complement strand
AATACAATCGCGGCGCAATAACACTCAAACAAAGTACAACCTGCACATATCCTTGCCGCACTCTCAGTAAACTCCCGCTAGTTCACAGACTCGTTGGGCGACTGCATGGGAACGACGGCCTGCGATTGCGGGATCAGTCCGATCATCGACATCAGGGAAAATGTCAGTTGGGCCGCGCCCTGAAACTTCCACTCGCAGCGGTCGAAGGTCGCATTCACCACGTCGAACGGGCCGCCCGAGTAGAAAATGACGCACTCGCGCACGACGCAGTTCACCAGCCAGGTTTCCTCCAGCACGAGCACCTTGTTGGTGAGCGTCATTCCTTCATACTTCGTCATCGGCATACTGTTTCCTTGACTGTCTGGTAGCCCAACATATTTGGACGTACCTCACTGTCTGAGCGTGTCTTCCAACTTTTCCCCTACGCTGGAGTACAGCAACTTGCCGTGCTTTCGTACGTACGCCAGCGGGACTTTTGGGTTGTTAATGTCTTTATTCCCGTCTGCAACCCATTTCCCGCGCCACTTCTGATACCAGTGTTCCATAGCCTCCGGCCTCAGCAGGAAAATTTCTTTCAGTTCAATGGCTTCGTATGTTGCAAAAATCCAGTCAACCTTCCTGTACTTTTCGATGATGACAGGATTCAGGTGATGATGTGTTGTGAACTGATCCGTCCGAAGCAAGTTCACAGTCTTCAGCTCATATTCATTACCGTCTTCGTCGATGGCGTCATTGCCTTCGCGAGCTGCAAGAACACGAAGACCAAGGATCAGACACACCTGAAGGATCTTCCCGCCATTATCCTGAAAAATATCCGGTATGCCATGCTTCATTGCGAGCTTCTGGTATTTGCGAACTGCCGGGAAAAGTTTTTTGAGTAGCTGAGCGTCTGGATGAGATTTCATGCTGGTTCATCCTCCAGCAGTTTGCTAGGGGCAACACCGAACGCAGCGGCTAGCCTCGCGATATTGTCAATAGAGATGTTGCGCTCACTGCGCTCGATCGATCCAATATATGTTCGGTGCAGACCTGCCATGTCAGCCAAGGTTTCTTGCGAAATGCCACGCTCCGCCCTCAGACGCCGAAGATTCCGTGCTAGCGTGCTACGGGGAGCGTGTATATCCTTACGACTGGAGTGCATACAAGAAGGTTCGACCTGAAGATGACTTTAGGTCTACAGACGTTACGTAGCTTTCTGTCGTCGAAAGTTTTAGAGTGATAGGGAGGCCATATGCGACACGGGTTTCTTAACATGCCGATTGCTCCCGCCTACATTACGCCTTTCGGGAAGGCATATTGCGGGGACTCTCTCGAACTGCTGGAGACTCTTCCAGACGCGAGCATAAATCTCGTGATGACGTCGCCGCCCTTTGCCTTGCAGAGACAAAAAGCTTACGGCAACAAAGACCAAGCCGAATATATAGATTGGCTTGCCCAATTTGCGAAGCAAGTTCACCGGGTTCTAAAGGACGATGGCAGTTTTGTGCTAGATCTCGGCGGTGCCTATGAGAAAGGCGCTCCCACGAGAAGCCTCTATAATTTTCGCGTCTTGATTCGATTTTGCGACGAACTGGGCTTCTTCCTTGCAGAGGATTTTTACTGGTTTAACCCTTCCAAGCTGCCTAGCCCTATCGAATGGGTGAATAAGCGAAAGATACGTGTAAAGGATGCCGTGAACACTGTGTGGTGGTTCAGCAAGACAGAGTGGCCGAAAGCCGATATCAGCAAGGTGCTTGCCCCCTATAGCGCAAGAATGAAAAAGCTTCTCGAAGACCCGGCGGCCTTCTATACGCCCAAGCTACGGCCTTCTGGTCACGACATTGGCAAAGGATTTGGCAAAGATAACGGCGGCGCTATACCGCCAAACCTTTTGCAGCTTCCGAATACCGAATCCAATGGTCAATATCTTGATGGCTGCAAAATAATTGGAGAAAAACAGCATCCGGCGCGCTTTCCAGCCAAGCTTCCGGAATTTTTCATCAATATGCTGACGGAGCCGGGTGATATTGTTCTGGATATTTTTGCTGGCTCAAATACGACAGGACAGGCTGCGCAAGCGGCAAGGCGGCGATGGATTGCGTTTGAACTATCGCGTGAATATGTGGGAGCATCAGCTTTCAGATTTCTCGACAAACAGAACACACATGCCGAAATGCGCGAGATTTTCGACCGCATAGAGGCAAGTCAAACAGTTGATCTAAACCAATACGTAATTCAAGGGGACTTGCTGACAGCAGCTATCCGCTGAAAGGTGTTCCGGCGGAGAAGCCACCTACATCTGGCCGATTTCGCCGGCCATGGAAACATCGCGGCCGGTCACGCCGCCGGAGTCATGCGAGACCAGCGCCACGCGCACTTTGTTGTAGCGGATATCGATATCGGGATGATGATTCGCTTTTTCCGCCACCAGCGCCAGCCGCACGACAAAAGCGAAGGCCGCGGCAAAGTCCGCAAAGCTGTACTCGTGGACCAGCGCGCCCGCTTCATACTTCCATCCTGGAAGGGTCGGCAACTTCTCATTGATTTCTGTTTCCGATAGCTTCGCCATGTTGTAATTCCATCCTCTGCTGTGGAGTCAAAGCCTTATGCAGCCATTCTCGGCGCAGCCATGCAAACTTGGCAAAAGAAGCGGGTGCGGAACACCTGGCGCAAGACCCGTTTATTTTACTTGGCCGAAGGTGTAGCTGAATGGGGAGAAGGCAAGGCCCTCGCGCATGATGCCCTCGCGCAGGTCCTGCCAGATGGAATCCGGCGTGGCCACAAACACATCGACGATGGCGGGATCGAACTGGGTGCCGGCGCAGCGAAGGATTTCCTTGCGCGCGGCCTCCATCGTGCTGGCCTTGCGATACGGGCGGTTTGAGGTGATCGCGTCGAACGTGTCGGCGATGGCGAATATGCGCGCTCCAATGTGGATTTGCTCCCCACGCAGCCTGCGCGGATAGCCGGAGCCGTCGAAGTGCTCCTGGTGGGAGTAGACGATCTCGGCGGCTTCCTGCAGATAGGGGATCTTGCGGATCATCTGATATCCCCGCTCGCAATGCGTGCGCATGATGATCTGCTCCTCCGGCGTCAGCTTGGCCGGCTTGCGCAGGATGGCGTCCGGGATTGCCATCTTGCCGATGTCATGGAGAAAGGCGCCGCGGCCAACGACGCGCAGTTCCACCTCGCGCAGCCCTACCGCCCGGCCCAGTGCCAGCGTGTAGGCCGTCACGCGCTTCGAATGGCCTTCGGTTTCCGCGTCTTTCAAGTCCAGCGCATGGCCCAGCGCCTCCAGCGTCACGTCATAGGAACTCTCCAACTGCTGCACGTTGTGCTCCAGCATTTCGGTCCGCGCCGCGATCAATTGTTCCAAATGATGCCGGAACAATTCATTTTGTACGCGCAACCGTTGATATTCCAGCGTTCTGCGGATCGCGGCCAGAAGCTGTTCCGCGGAGAAAGGCCGGGCGACATAATCGTACGCGCCCAGTTGCAACGCCTGTAGCGCCTGGGGCAAATGGTCGGGATGCGCCAACACTAGCACAGGGATATGTGCGCGGTCGGAGTTCCACTCGATCCCAAGTTGGTCCAACAGCGGATCTGTCAGTTGTTTCAGCCACAGGAAAAGCTGTTTATCATGCGAGCCAGTATCGAGCAGAATCAAATCGATCCGTAAATTGGAGCCTGAATTGGAGGCCAGGTATTTCATCGCCTTGCCGGGCGAATTGAAAACCAGCACGGGCAAACCCTGTGCCTGCAACATCGGGGTGATCGTCTCGGCGGTGCCGTGATCGTCCGTGAACAAAAGAATCTGCCCTGCCGCTGGAGGCGACTGAGAGGAGTGCTCGGCCGTGATCGCTGAAGTTTCCGCAGTCATTGGAATTTCTAAAAGAAATTTACCTTCTCTGCTCATCC
>JAJZIF010000440.1 GCA_021810735.1 Acidobacteriota bacterium | reverse complement strand
CCAACACCTCTCCTGCGCGAATGAGGTGTGGGCCTGACCTCCGCTTCGAGGCCCCGCAGATGGAAACGTTTTCTGCGTCCGTTCCGCAGCGACACACGGAAATAAGAACGCAGATTGGATGAATGGGGTCGCGTCGCTGGAAATCGTTGAAGAAATTACCTGCGGCAACCTGAAGCATGGAGGCCGTAGAACCCGCCGCCCCTGCCGTCCAGGCACACCCAGCCGATTCAAGAGTGACAGGTACCCGCTCTTAAGTCTGAGCAAAAGTGCTCACGTGGAAAGATTTGGGATTTATTCCTTGCGCTCATACGAGCGGAATCCATGCTCGCGCACCAGCGCATCGCGTTTCGCTTCCTCTAGATCCGACTGTACCATTTCCCGGACTAGCTCCTCAAACTGGACACGCGGCTTCCAGCCCAGGCGATTCTGGGCGTGGGTGGCGTCGCCCAACAGCGTTTCCACTTCGGATGGACGAAAATAGTGCGGGTCCACGGCGACAATCACCTGGCCCGAATCATCCAGCGCTTTTTCATCGATGCCGCTGCCGGTCCAAGCGAGATCCCATCCCAGCTCCGCAGCGGCAATCGACACGAACTCTCGCACGCTGTGTTGCTCGCCGGTGGCGATGACAAAATCCTCCGGCTTTTCCTGCTGCAGGATCAACCACTGCACCTCTACGTAGTCCCGCGCATGGCCCCAGTCTCGAAGCGCGTTCATGTTGCCGAGATACAGGCAATCCTGCAGGCCGACTTTGATGCGAGCCAGAGCGCGCGTTATTTTGCGCGTGACAAAAGTCTCGCCCCGGGTCGGCGACTCATGGTTGAACAGGATTCCGTTGCAGGCATACATGCCGTAGGACTCGCGATAGTTGACCGTGATCCAGTAGGCATAGAGCTTGGCGACCGCGTAGGGAGAGCGCGGATAAAAGGGCGTCTTCTCCGTTTGCGGAATCTGTTGCACCAGCCCGTAGAGTTCCGAAGTCGATGCCTGGTAGAAGCGTGTCTTCTGCTCCAATCCCAGGATGCGGATGGCTTCGAGGAGCCGGAGGGTACCCATCGCATCGACCTCGGCGGTGTATTCCGGCTGCTCAAAGGAAACCGCCACATGGCTCTGCGCGCCCAGGTTATAGACCTCATCCGGCTGCACTTTCTGCACAATATGAACCAGGCTCGAAGAATCCGTGAGATCGCCATAATGCAGGATGAAATTCCGCTGCTGCATGTGCGGATCTTCGTACAGATGATCGATGCGATCGGTATTGAACAACGATGTGCGCCGCTTGATGCCGTGGACTTCGTAGCCCTTTTTCAACAGAAATTCGGCCAGATAGGCCCCGTCCTGCCCGGTAATGCCAGAGATCAATGCTTTCTTCTTCAAGGTTCCACCCAAGAATTATTTTTTCATCCAGTCCATCCATTCTTACACTTTGAGGGCTTCACCACAGAAATCGATCGCTACGCAATCCGTCCAAGTTCAGCCAGGCGCCCCGCATTTCCATGGAGGAATCGGCGCCGCTAATGCGCTCCAAATATCCAGATTCTTACGCCCCCCAGGAAGGCGCGGCCCGGCATCGGAACTCCTACGATCTCGTCGTAGCCGGTATTGCTGAGGTTTGTCATCTGTAGAAATGGCTGCAACTGTCCATACTCATGCACCACAGAGACGTCCCATACTGGATACGCCGTTTGCTGAAATCGTTGCTGCACTCCCACTCGCGTATTGATCATCGCCCAGCGTCCAACACTGGCATACCAGTTGAACACGGCATTGTGGACCGGGTAGTTGAATACATATTCCGACTGCAAGCCGTTCAGGACGCTTTGCACTCCATCCAGCCAGGTCCAGGAAAGGTTGACCTGCTGGCTATGGTTGACTTGCCAACTCATCGAAGCTTCTGTTCCGGCAAACGCGAATAGATTCAAATTCGTCGCGTGCCACTTGGCGGTCGGAGAAGTCCGAACGTAGTCGATAAAGTTGGTCTGCGGCGAATAAAATCCCGTCACCGAGACAGCCAGAGATCTGCGTGGATACCAGTCGAATCCGCCTTCATAACTCCATGCCGACTCCGGCTTCAGTTTCGAATTGCCCACAGTCGATGGGTCGCTGTAATACAGGTCCGTATAGGTAGGCAGGCGAAATCCGTAACCCGCCGAGGCACGCGCCTTCAGCGCAGGACGAATCCAGTAGGACGCCGCTGCTTCCGGACTGAAGACGTCATACCCGCCGCTGATGATTTCCTCGCGCGCGCCAACAGACAACGTGGCCCGCTTCCACGACCGAAGATCGAAGTCGACATATCCCGAGCCCCAATTGCGCGCGTGCTGGCCCAGGTTGTTGCTATGGATGGAATCTCCGTCGAAGTCGAGTCCATAGTAGAGGCCGTTGGCGCCGTTCCACACCGTCTTGCGGCGCAGGATCGCCTGCCAGCTGCCATCGATATGGTTGTTCGCGTAGATTGCAGGGTCATTGCGGAACAGGACGTAGTTATCCGTGTGGCGGCGATAGGCGAACCCACCATCCGTCTGCGCTCCCAGTTCCTGATGGATCGAGGCAAACCATCCCTTCGTCCGTTCCCACGACGGATAGTTGCCATAGAAATTGTTCGCGCCGAACGGCGTATCGCTTCCGCCCAGCAGAATGTCCGTAGTTCCAACCGGCGAAGTGATCCACGATTCCACGCTGGCGTTCTCGTTGCGATAATCGCGATCGTACATAAACCCGGAGGAAAAATCGCGATGCCCGGCCACCTGCTCCGACCAGTTACGATGGGCATAGTTGCCCACGAAGGACTGCTGATTTTCTCCAAAGCTGCCGGCGCCGCCGGAAACCCATAGCGAACTCGCCGCGGGACGAGCGGTTAGAAAATCCGCCACGCCGCCCAGTGCATCCGCGCCATACAACGTCGAACCTGCCCCGTGCAGTACCTCGATGTTCGTCATGGTATCCAGCGGTACCGGCAGATCGAGATTGTTATGCGCCGTTTCCGGATCGTTCACGCGAAAGCCGTCAAGCAAAACCAACGTCTGCTCAAACGATGTTCCCCGGATTGACAAATCCGCGGGATAGCCGCCGGCCCCGCGCTGGCTGATTTGCACCGAGGAGTCCGTGCGCAAATAATCCTCCACGGTATTGAATGCCAGCGGGTGCTCTTGTGTATCCATCACCACCACAGAGCGAGCCGACTCGCCCAGCGACACGGGATCGGGCGCGCCCAGGACCGTAACCGTGGTTCGAACTGTCGCCAGTTTCTTCCTGGCCGTGGAGGCAGCATGGGGTGTGCTGGACGCGCTGGCGGGCGGTTGCGAGCTTTGCTGCGCAAAGGCACAAAGCGTACTCCCGCCAGCGAGAATTGCGGCAAGGCAGCGTGAGCCCATCAAACTCGGATCTCCGTCAGCATCACCCGGTCCCGCACGACGCAATCCCATAGATCCATGCCCTCTTGGCGTTCGCGATGACCAGGATCGGATTCGTAGACGAGTTCAAAGAAAGGAAGGCGATGCAGGGTGTAATCGACCACGAAGGAAACCTCTGAGCAATCATGGAGGAATCGAGGGAGTGATGCAACGATACTTTTGTCTTGTCCTAAATGATTGATTTAGTAAACTATATCTGTCAGATTATGCGTATTGAAGCCTTCCTTCGCGAGAGTCCCATGTTCACGGTGAAACGTGCGGCACGGCACTTCGACGCAGTCGCAGCCGAGGCCTTCGCCGCGGATGACCTCGGGTTCATGGAAGGCCTGGTTCTCGCGGCCATCTTCTTCGAAGCGCCACGCCCAATCAAGCCGTCTCATCTCGCCGAGACCTTCGCCACCACGCGCGGGAATATCAGCCATGCCATTTCTTCGCTGGAAGCGAAAAGCCTCTTGCAACGGAAGATCGATCCATCCGATGCCCGG
>JAJZIF010000439.1 GCA_021810735.1 Acidobacteriota bacterium | reverse complement strand
CAATTCTATTTCATCGACTGTCCGGAATTATTCGATCGGGAAGGTCTTTACGGCCCGCGCGGAGGCGGCGGCGATTATGCCGACAATGCGGAACGTTTCGGATTGTTCAGCCGTGCCGTGCTGGAGGCAGTGAAACTGCTGGGCATGCCGGATATATTTCACGTGCATGACTGGCAAACGGCGATTTTGCCAGTTCTGTTGCGCTCGGTGTATGTGTTTGATCCGATGCTGCGGAATATCGGAGTGGTGTTGACGGTGCATAACGCTGGTTATCAGGGATGGTTTCCGCCACGTACGACCGAGCAACTTCTGTTGCCGTGGGATCTGTTCACTTTTGACAAGGTAGAGCAGAACGACACCTTCAACTTTCTGAAGGGTGGAGTGGTCATGAGCGACTACATAACGACCGTCAGCCCGACTTATGCGCGGGAGATACAGGGGCCGGAGTTTGGTTCTGGTTTGGAGTCGATCTTCAGTCGACGTCACTGGGATCTTCGCGGGATTCTGAACGGGGTCGATTACAGCCAGTGGAATCCGTCTTGCGATGGGCATCTGGCTGCGCATTACAGCGCCGATGATCTGACTGGAAAGAAGGAATGTCGGCGCGACCTGTTGCACGCCTTCGGGCTGGAACATGTGGCGGAGACGACGCCGGTACTGGGGGTTGTTTCGCGCTTCGCCACGCAGAAGGGATTCGACATGCTGGCGGCAATTGCCGACCAGCTCGCACAGCGGGAGATGGTGCTGGTGGCCCTGGGAGCCGGTGAGCCGTACTATGAGAATTTCTTCCGCAGCTTTGCAGCGAGATATCCGGACAAAGTTGCCGTGCAGGTAAAGTACGACGACGTGATCGCACACAAGATCGAAGCAGGTGCGGATATCTTCCTCATGCCTTCGCGCTATGAACCGTGCGGCCTGAATCAGATTTACTCGATGAAGTACGGGACGGTTCCAGTGGTGCGCGGAACGGGCGGACTGGAGGATACGGTCGAGGAGTGGAATGCGGATCAGCGGACAGGAACCGGCTTCAAGTTTTACGGCTATCATCCGGGAGATTTACTGTGGGCAATCGACCGTGCGCTGTGGGTGTTTGCCAATGATCCAGACGGGTGGAAGACGCTGATGCGGAATGGAATGGCGCGGAATTATTCCTGGGAACATCCTGCGCGGGAGTATGTCGAGGTGTATGAAGAAGTGCTGCGTCGACGGAGTTGATCCAATTGGATATCAAGAAAATAATTGGGAGTTTTACGTCGAACGGGTGATTCTCGAATTGCCGAGGTTATTACCTGATCGTATTCGAAACAGAAAGATAACTGCCAGGTCCACAGTCTCATCGAGTATGCGAATCTATGGATGCTGTTTTTATTATGTAGGGGCTGCTACCGCTGGCAAGCCAACGAGCGCTCAGAAACACAGTAACTTCCTGGTGATCTACCATTCATACTCGAAGTACGCGAAAAAGACTTCAACTCGCTCAGATCGTCCAGTACGGACTGCCAGCGAGCAGGGTCGTCCTTGGTCTCGATCGGCAGCGAAGGGTCGGAATAAAACGCGAGGATATTGTTTCGCAGTTGAGGCGAAGTCCCGTCGAACTTCTGAGAAGCCAGGGTGATCAACAGTCTCGCATACGTCTCATCTGCAAGCGTGTATTCCGCCGCCGTGGTTCTCGTGCCGTCATCAAGATTGAAGTTGGGCAGAACCAGAGTACCTGTGCGTACTTCTTCAAGTAATGCGCTGTAACGATCAACCGTAGTATTAATGCTCTGAATATACAAATTTTCCGTTTGGGGGGTCGGATTATTGAATCCCAATCCCTTGAATGGCCCGACTTTGGGCAGGAATCGCAAGAGCGCCGATAGCAGCCGTGTGCCAAAACCAGGCTTCGAATAGGTCTTTCCCCACTCTCTCTCGTAATCTGAGCGCGATAGGCGGTATAGGAATTTCTTCTTCGCGAAGTTCGGCGTCTCTCGCATCAGATCCTTCTTGTGCATCTGGAGAGCCACCTTCGTCATTTGGGGGATCAGCCTGCTGACGGAATAGCGATAGGAACCGATCGCCAGCTCCTGATGTGGGAGTACGTCTTTCAATGGCATCCCGTATACGATCGCAAAGGCTCGCTCCAGTAAAGGCTGCGCGACATGGAAGCCTATGAAATCGTGGTATTTTTCTGACGCATAACGATTCTTTGCCACCTGCAATGTGTCGAAGCCAAACTCTGTTTTCAAATGAGCACTCTCGTCCTGTGCAAAGCGAACGGACATTCCGTATTTTGCGCGCAGCTTTGGATAGTGGATCGCTACAGCTTCGTTCACCGCCGGGTGGCCGTAGACGTCTGCTGCATAGTGCGACAGCGCGCCCAGCGCGAAGGCGTATTCATCGGCATTCTGACTTTGATAAATCAACTCAAGAACAAAATCTCCGCTGCGAACGTAATGCGCCAGATCGCTGAACTCTTTGTTGCCAAAGGGATAGTAGCCCAGATCCTGGATGACGGAGCCTCCATACGCGTATGAGTGCGCCTCCCGGAGCTGATCTTGGGTCAGGCCAGAGAAACGTTGCAATAGAAGCGGCTGTAGCTCAGAAGTCCATTCCAGGTCAACAATCTCCTCATGCGTGAGAACGGAATAGGCGAACGACCTCCTACCAGACACTAGCATGATCATCATCAGTGCCACCGTCCGCGCAAGAATTGGATACTGTTTACCAGTCATAAAAGAGAGGTGGGCTTAATTGTGAAGGGCAGAGGTGCCATTTCGATAGATTGTCGCGCCCGTCTCTCCGTGAAAAGGTTGCAAATGGTTTGTGGGTTCGATAACTGCGCACGGAATTGAATTGTCGCAAGGGATAGAGTCAAGTTCACGCAAAAGCATGACGAAGCCATCCAGAGCCTGTGGCATTGCTCTCAGGTTCTCCGGACAGGTAACCGTCATCTGGTCCTTCCCTGAAAGGCCGCATGCGTCCCCGTGAATCAAGGTAGGAACAAAGGCATGGCAAGGTTGTAAAACCGGGCGTTTTATTGGATGCTGTGCGCTTAATATGTGCAGGAGAGCGTTCGTGCTGCTTCCCTTCTGATAGAAGGCGTCCGCTGGAATGCCGGAGGGAACCTCGTTGCCAGAAAACCCGTCACTCATAACGATCACCCGGATTGACGGGAACCGGAAACGGACGACTGCCAGTAATGCGAATCCGGATATACCCGGCATATTGAGGTCAGAAAGAAGAATTTCGGGAATCTCTTGACGAATTTCGCGCAATGCAGAGATGCTGTCTGTGGCTGTACGCACTCGATAGCCGATCCCGGCAAGCACGAACGACATCGCCGTACGAATGCAAAATTTTTCGCCCACGATGAGAATTCTTGTTCTTGTGTCGGGCATCTTTCCACCCACCACCGGATCGATATAAGAACTGGTTAAGTTTCCCATACTGCATCCTGTAAGGCTGTTCCATTTTGCACGAGTCTTCCCCTATTTTGTGTCTGAAAACAGGGCGGATGAGATATGCCAAGCTCGACAATAGCTTCTGCCCTGATACAAATTTTCGGGTAGTGAGGTATGGCGCGTCCGGTGTTTTTGAACTAGTTGCTTTTGCTGGAAATTGAACCGAAAAAGCGGACAATGGCACGACGGAAGAAGCATCTGCCGGAGCATGAGGCCTACCGCTCAGGCAGATCGAAGTGACTGTGGCGACTTGGGATGACAAGCAACGTTTCGCAGGCGCAAATGTGGCGCTGAGCAAATCGATGCGTTGCCACTACTCCTCCACTCAATAAGCGAACTGCCAGGCGAGCCGGGATTGGCTAGCGGGCGACGGTGAGGAGGACTGCGTCTCCGACAGCGATGCGTGAGCCGGGTAGCGGTTGCTGATGCACGATGGAGTCTGGCTGGACAAGTGGGCGC
>JAJZIF010000438.1 GCA_021810735.1 Acidobacteriota bacterium | reverse complement strand
CAGTTGCGGACCAGCAGCGCCCATCGCTTGCTCAATGAACTATCCGTCGCGATCGTGCGCGGCAATGTGGCGGAGATCACGGCTCTGGCTGGCCTGGACGCCAGAATCAGAGGCGTCGAATCGATCGACTCGACCGGAGATGCAGCCGCAGTGGCTTCAGAATTTGCCAAACAGTTTGGCTGTGCAGCGGCCGTGACCGGGCCAGTGGATGTGGTGACGGATGGCATGCGCCTGATGCGCGTCGCGAATGGACATCCGATGATGGCGACGGTTACCGGCACTGGCTGCATGGCAACTTCCGTCGTGGCCGCCTGCGCAGATGTTGAACGGGATTCCATTACCGCAACCACAGCCGCGCTTGTCGCGTATGGTTTGGCGGGACAAATTGCCGCGCAACGGGCGCAAGGTCCAGGAACGTTTCAGATTTATCTCTACGATGCCCTGGCAGGTCTCACCGACGATGTATTGCGGGCGGGAGTACGCATCGAAGGGTAGCGCCAGCGAACAACCGTCGCAGCGCGGACAAAACCGAAGCGGTCGAATCCAGCGAAAGATAAAACGGCAGGCAGGCACGGGAACCGCTCGATCCCGCCGCGCGTATAGAGAACCCATCCCGGCAGATGCCAATCAGCATGGGACATATCCCTGCCGCCATCGTATTTTTCACATCCCGCCGTTCCCTGGAATATTTTTATGCGGCGTTCGACATACTTTTTTTGACAATACGAGTCTTACACACATAAGAGATCGATAGAACTCTAGAACTCTCTAAACAGGAGATGGGGTTCGTGTTTTCTTCGGATTCCATTGCGCGCACAAAATGAGGATTTCTTCAGAGTATTTTCAGGCTGTATCGTTATATCTATTGCAACGGGGTACCCCTAGCGATGTCGTTTCCCAGCTTCATATCGTCCATACCGCAAGTAAAGCAGCGGAGAAACCATCTTTGTAGTGTGCCAAGTGAGGAGTTCCCAATGAATTCGGCAGGCCGGTTACGTCAGTTGCTTTTGAATAACGAGTTTATTGTTGCGCCGGGTGCTTTCGATTGCCTCTCCGCCAAAGCTGTGGAATTGGCCGGTTTCTCCGCAATTTATATGACCGGCATGGGGACCTCCGCCAGCCGTCTTGGCCTGCCGGACTACGGCCTGGCAACGATGTCGGAGATGGTGGCCAATGCGTCGGCAATGGCCGCAACGGTAAAGATCCCGGTCATCGCCGATGCAGACACCGGATATGGCAATGAACTCAACATGGCGCGGACCGTCCACGAATATGAACGGCATGGGGCTGCCGGAATTCACATCGAAGACCAGGTATTTCCAAAAAAATGCGGGCACCTCGATAAAAAACAGGTCATTCCACGGGATGAATTCGTCAGCAAAATTCGAGCTGCGGTGAGCGCGCGGCTAGACCCGGATTTCATCATCATCGCCCGGACCGACTGCAACGCCGTGATGGGATTTGAGGAAGCGATTGCGCGCGCCAACGCCGCGCTTGCGGTGGGGGCCGATCTGGCACTGGTGGAAGCGCCTGAGTCGATGGAGCAGATGGAGCAGATTCCGCAGCGCGTGCAAGGCCCGTGCGTTTTGAACATGCTGCTGGGTGGAAAAAGTCCTTTACTCTCTCTGGCTGACGTGGAGAGCCTGGGATACAGGGTCGTACTGCTGTCGGATGTACTGCTGGGCGCAGCTATTGCCGCGTACGATTCGGCGCTCGACACCGTTCGGACCTCGCGCGATCCGCTGCATTTTCCAAATACTTTGGCCGTCAAAGATATTTTTCAGCGTCTGGGCGCGGCGAAATGGGACAAGTTGCGGGCAGAGCAAGGAAAAGTGGTCGTGTAATGCAATCAACGCGCGGGCTGGCACAGCAATGAAGCCGTTATTCCGCAGTTTTCCTGCATCGGCGGCTGCCAGTCCTGATCTCGAAGCTGGTTGTGCCGGTCAACTCCAATAGACTGCCTGCCACCGCGAACGGAATCAGGGGGGAGGCCGCGACGCATCCCAAGTCGAGCAGCAAATCGAAATGCGAGCCATTGCTCTTGGGCAAGGACCTCTGGCGAGTTGCGGCGGCTCTAAAAAAATCCTCCGACTCCTCGTCACGGTTTTAGAAGAAATTTCGCCGTCAGCGAAGCCTCTGAGGACCCTCCTGCCCAGAGCGTGAAAGTCCCAGGCTCGACGGCCCATTCCCTTTCGACGTTCCAGACTGCAAGCTGTTCCTGCGGGATGCGGAAGGAGACCGTCTTTGTTTCTTGCGGCTTGAGATGGATCCGGGAGAACCCCTCCAGCGATCGGCGAGGCGTCTCGACGCTGGTCACATCTTCCCGCATATACAACTGGGCAACTTCGTCGCCTTCCCTGCTTCCGGTATTTGTAACCTCCACGGTTACCTGAACATCGTCGTGGCTGCCAGGCGCGGGAGGCTCGACCGCCAGATGGCCGTAGCGGAAGGTTGTGTAGCTAAGACCGAATCCAAACGGGAACAGCGGCTTGCCATTGTCGTCGACATATTTCTCCATCCGCGAAGGATCGCTGTTGTAGAAGTCGGGCAGCTGCCCGGTGCTGCGCGGAAAGGTGATGGTCAAGCGCCCGGCTGGATTGTTGTCGCCAAAGAGCGTTTCCGCAATGGCTTTTCCTCCGAATTCTCCCGGATACCACGCTTCGAGAATGGCGGGGACATGCTCCTTTGCCCAGCCGATCGTTAAAGGTCTGCCGTTTTCCAGCACCAGAACGACGGGCTTGCCCGTCGCCACGACCGCTTCCAGCAGTTGTTCCTGATTACCCGGCAGGTCAAGGTTGGATCGGTCGAAGCCTTCGCCCGAAATGCCTTGTTGTTCTCCCATGCCCAGGATCACGATGTCTGCCTGTTTCGCGATGGCGACAGCGGACGGAATATCTTTTCCCGCATCGAAGGTGACCGTCGATTGCGGAACCATCAAACGGATGCCCTGGAGCATGCTGATCCGCTCGCCATTCGACTCCATTTCATAGTCGCCATACCGCGCCACATCCGCGTTGGGTCCGATGACGGCAATACGCTGGATGGATTTCGACAGCGGCAGCAGGTTGCCGTTATTCTTCAGCAGCGTCATGGATTCACGTGCCGACTCCAGCGAGACAGCAAGGTGGGCCTGCGACCGGTGAACCTTTGCGTTCAACCCGGAATCCACGAAAGGTTGATCGAACAGACCGAGAGCAAACTTCACGCGCAGCACGGACCGAACCGCCTCGTCCAGGTCCGCCTGCGACAAGGAACCCTCGCGCACGCAATCAATCAACGCGTTTTGAAATACATCGTGGTCGAAGTCGTAAAACTGCATATCCACGCCGGAACGAATCGCCATACAAACCGCGTCCTTCGGCGTTGCAGCGACATCGTGAACCGTATACAGGCGCCGGATCGCACCCAAATCAGAAAGCACGAATCCCTGGAAACCCCATTCCTGACGCAGGATGGTTTTCAGCACGAAGGGATCGTCGGTGATTGGGATTCCATCAATCTCGTGGTAGGCGGCCATCACCCCCATGGCGTGCCCCTGACGAATCGCGGGCTCAAACGACTTCAGCATCACGGTACGCAACTCGCGCTCGCCAATGTGCACCGGCGAGGTATTCGTGCCACCCTCCGGAGAACCATGCCCGACAAAGTGTTTGGGTTCGGCGACCACGGTGGCATCGCTGTTCAGGCTCTCGCCTTGCGCGCCGCGCACATACGCCAGACCAAGCTGTCCGGTGAGGTATGGGTCCTCTCCGAAATCTTCCTCGACGCGGCCCCAGCGAGGGTCGCGGGCAACGTCCAGCACGGGAGCAAGAATCATGCCGACGCCAGTGGCGCGCGCCTCGGATGCAATGGCCGCGCCCGTCTGTCGCGCGATCATCGGGTTCCAGGTCGCGGCAAGATTGATCGGC
>JAJZIF010000437.1 GCA_021810735.1 Acidobacteriota bacterium | reverse complement strand
GCCGCCGACCATGCCGGAAACCAGCCCTAGAGCCTGGTGAATTGTCTTCCGAATCTGCTCGCGCGTGTTGTACATGGGCGCGAAATAGCCGCCGGGAATAAAAGTGATTTCGTCGCCATAGCGATCGTGAAACGATGCCAGCAGTTTCCGCGCCTCCTGGTACTCCTTGCGGCTGTCGTTCAGCGCCAGCCAGCTGATTGCCCAGGTCATCCTGCCGTCCGGGCAGCCTCTCGCAAAAGCATCTCGCCGTGCGCGTATAAGGCTCGGACTATTATCGGCGGACTCATCGTCGCCAATCGAGCGAGTGGGAGTCACCTCGATCTGGTTCACACGTACCACAGAAATGTGGGTCAGAAATCTTCCCCGCAAAGGAGGAAGATCCGCGGCAAAAGCCTGGTAGTTTGCTCCCGGTCCACACAGTGCGAGGGATGCCGCCGATCCTGCCATCCCGCCAAGAAAATGCCGTCTCGTCCAATTGCCGCCCAAATGTCTACTCCCCCATCCCTCAATAGCCTCCACGAGTTCTGTGGAAGCTTTTTACTGGCCACGTCCATCTTAAGGCTGCCGGCAAGCAGAACCTCCACGTAGATCCGTGACATAGCTTGACGTAAGAAAATTGGCCGAGCGGCCTATACTTGGCGTGACGGCACCTTTGCCCTTAGGGGTTGAGACATGGAAAGCGCAATGGAGGAGACCCGCCTGGGTTGGTTCCGAACGCATAGGAATCTTGTGCTCGTCGTCTGGGTTGGGCTAGGATTGCTCGCCGGAATCTACGCCTGTACTTTTGTCCGCACCTCCGATGTTACCAAGCTCGCGGTTGTGACGGCTGTGTCGAATCCAGTGGTGTTGGAACAGATTGGCAGCCCGATGGAGACAGGTTGGCTCTTCCCGGCGAAGATCGCACTCCGGCGCGATAGCGGACATGCCCGATTTTCCATTTCCATCTCCGGCCCGCGCGGCAGGGGAACCCTCTACACGGAGGCGCTGAAGGAAGCAGGTGTTTGGCGCCTCGTGATGCTGGAATTCAGAAAGAACGGCAGCTCCGACAGGATCGACTTGCTGACGAGCGGCGCCATCCAACGCGCCGCACCTCCACAATGAGTAGGGCCTCGCCGCGAGTCGCCGGCGATCCAAAACACAGCTGTTCCATGGAAAATTGAGATTCCTGGCGTGCAACGTATTACAATCTGGTTAAAGGATTTTTCATTGGAGATGAATCGACTCCCGAATGAAAACGTCCAATGAGTGTTGCAACAACCCCGTGGATTGGGTGGCGTGGCAGAGCAAATGCCGGGCGTCACAGTGAACCCACTGCAACAATGTAAAGAAATGCTTTCAACATCCCCGTTCCACTGCCGGTAAGGCGCGGAACTGAAGGCGGAAATCACGTGGCTACATTAGTCGAACCCGCTGTTACTATGCCGGTCGAATCCACGCAGGATGCGTGTTCACTGGACAACTATCTGGCGATGCCGGACCACACCATGGACGGCCGCATTGCTGCCGCCCGCGCGCGCCTGGGGAAAGATGCGCTGATTATTGGGCATCACTACCAGCGCGATGAAGTAATTCAATTCGCCGACTACACCGGCGATTCTTACAAACTTTCCAAAATCGCGTCGGAATCGAACAGCCTATACATCCTGTTCTGCGGCGTGCATTTCATGGCGGAAAGCGCCGACATTCTGGCCCAGCCATGGCAGCAGGTCGTACTGCCGGATCTCAACGCTGGCTGTTCCATGGCCGATATGGCGGACATTTCTCAGGTGGAGGAATGCTGGGCGAAGCTACATGCCGCCGGATTGGACGGACCGGCCGCCGGTGGACTGGTGCCGCTGACGTACATGAATTCGACGGCAGCAATCAAGGCATTTTGCGGCGAGCGCGGCGGACTGGTTTGCACCTCCTCGAACGCCAAGGGGGCGTTTGAATGGGCGTTTGCGCGCGGCAGCCGTATTCTTTTCCTTCCCGATCAGCATCTTGGGCGCAATACTGCCTATGCCATGGGGATTCCGCTATCGGAAACGGTCGTATGGGACCCGTATCAGATCAATGGAGGATTGACGCTGGATCGCTTGCGGGCGGCCCGGGTCATCTTGTGGAAGGGCCACTGCTCGGTCCACCAACGTTTTTTGCCGGAACATGCGGACAAGGTTCGCGCCAAATATCCGGGGATCCAGGTCATTGTGCATCCGGAATGCCGATTGGAACTCTGCCAGAAGGCAGATGCGATCGGCTCGACGGAACGTCTGATCAAAATTATTGAAGACGCGCCGGAGGGATCGATGTTCGCCGTGGGTACGGAGATTCATCTGGTGAACCGGCTGGGCAAGCGGTTTGCTCCGCTGGGAAAGAAAGTCATCACGCTCGACGATTCCGGTTGCCTGTGCACGACCATGTTTCGGATTTCGCCGCAGCATCTGGCCTGGGCGCTGGAAAATATGGTGGAAGGCAGGGTTGTGAACCGTATCCGCGTCCACGAGGAAATTAAGCATTGGGCGCGCGTGGCTCTAGGTCGTATGCTGGAGATACGGGGGTAGCCGTATGAAGACGTTTTCCCTGGAAGAAGCTCAGACGCTGGTACCGGTTCTGGAATCGCTGATGAAGAATGCGATGGAGGCGAAGAAGACGGCGGAGACCATCTCCGAGGAAATGCAGCATCTATCGCAGCGCATTTTTATGAACGGCGGAACCCTGGTCCACATTGCCGCGGTCGCCAAGCGGCGCGCGCAGCAGGACAAGGCCGTGCAGCAAGTGAAAGATACCATGGCGGAGATCGACTCGATCGGCGTGCAGGTGAAGGATCTGGATACCGGGCTGCTGGATTTTCCCTGCCGGCTGGGTGATGAAATCGTTTTGCTCTGCTGGAAGATGGGCGAGACGGAGATTCGTCACTGGCACACCATGGATTCCGGCTTTAGCGGCCGCCGTGCCGTCGATGAGCGATTTCGCCGCCCGCAGAAGCCAAAGCCGAATTAGAGTCGTTCATCCCTGCCAGGTACTCGCCAATCATTCCATGAAACAGCTTTTTCCTGAGAGGGGAAAATGCGCGGGGATTCATCCTGCTGCTTATCTTTTCTTCAGACCTGGTTGCTTTGCGCCGCGATGCACCAGTTGTGGAAAACGCCCCCTTGACCGATAACAATAATTATTCTTTAATTGCTGGAATCGAATGATAATAACTTCTCTAGAATTTCGAGCTTTCTGCGCTGAGCATAGTCTGGCGGCGACGCATCAGCGCCAGATTTTGTTTGAAGTGGTTCAGGAGATGGAGGGCCATCCATCTCCTGAGGAAATCTATGCTCGTGTGCGCCGTCGCATTCCTTCTGTCTCCCTGGCGACGGTGTATAAGAACCTCCATCTTTTTATCGAGAGGGGGGTTGTAGGAGAAGTCAGCTTGCATCACGGTTCTTTGCGGATCGAAACCAACCGTGCTGCCCATCACCATCTGGTCTGCAGAGGTTGCAAGTCGATCACAGATCTGGATGAAAAAAGCTTCAAGTTAGAAATGGAACGTGACTATGTTTCACCCGCATTTCAGGTCGAGCGCTATTCCATTGAGGTCGTCGGGCTGTGCCCGGCCTGCAAGAAAAAATCGTCAAGAGTGCCGATGAAATGATGTTTTTGCAATCGAAAGCGTGTTTCATGGGCGCAGGGAGCCTCACGCAACAGAACAGGACTCATTCCGCAGAAAGGACAAGCCAATGCCAGAAAAGGACACAGTGAAACCAGGCGACGTGACGAAGCGTGTCGGAGTGGAAGTCATTCGCGCTCGGGGTGTCGATGTCGAGAAACTTATCAAGGTGCTCGTCGCCAACGCGGCGGCCGAGTTTGCCAGCACGTATTACTACTACACCATTCTCCGCATGAACCTCGCCGGCCATGAGGACTACAAGGAAATATGCGAGGACGCCAGGCTGGAAGATCG
>JAJZIF010000436.1 GCA_021810735.1 Acidobacteriota bacterium | reverse complement strand
AACTTGAACTGGAAATCAAAGTCTGGGCCGACAAGGCAAAACTGGCGACTTAAAACTTGACACATTTACCACAAGTTCCTTACTTCAAGACCTCTAGGTTGTAACCCGCTGGCGGTCGCGGCGGAACACTTCTTCATAGAGTTCAATCAACCTTTCCCGCTGATAGGCAGGGGAGTACTCCCATGTCAACTCTTCCGCGCCAGATGTCAGCTCTCGTCGCAGTTCCGGATCGAGCCACATCGTCTTCATGGCTGCTGCCATCTGAGTCACGTCCGCCGATGGTACCAGCAGGCCATTCCTGCCATCGACGATAAGATCGGGAACTCCACCGACAGCCGTTGCAATCACAGGAACTTTCAGACAGAGCGCTTCCAGTACGGTGTTGGGGGTGCCCTCAGTGAGGGACGGTTGAATCATGCAATCGAAGAGATGCATCCACTCCGTGCAATTGCCCTGAAAGCCGGCGAAATAGACCCGCTCGCGGATTTCGAGTTGCGATGCCTGTTGCTCCAGCGGCTTCTGCTCGTGCCCATCGCCGACGACAATGAGAAACAACGGGGCATTGGCGGGTGCTTGCGCGCATAACTGGTGGAACGCGGAGATCATAAAGCGATGGCCTTTTTCCTGGCTCAACCGGCCAACTGATCCAAAGACGAACGCATTGTCGGGAATCCCGATACTGCTTCTGGAGGCCGGTTCGCCGTCATGCTGGCGCGAATACGGCGGCAGCATCGCGTTCTTGACGACAATCGGCGGACGGCGAGTGCCGCGCAACGCAGCAATCTGCTCCGCCTGTTTTTCTGAGACACACACAACCCTCTGGGCGCGTTTCAGCGCCTGGCGCTCGAGCATTTCGTAGAAGATGACGCGCTTGTTCTCCGCAGTGAACCCGCGCACAAAAGCGACATGCGAGGTATTTGTCGCTCGCGCAGCCAAGTACCCCACTACATTTGCTTTAAAGCCATGGGTGCAGAGAAGAGATCCCTTCCGGTCCGACAATATCCGCGACAGGCGAGATACCAGATCGAGGCGGACTCCGCCGGGCAGGCACACTGTGGGAATGTTCCGCTGCTCGGCGGCGACCAGGACTTCCGGCCTTTCCCGCAAATCGTGAAACGATCCGATGGCGAGGCGGTACTCGCTATCCTGCATGTCCTTCGCATGATGCAGGATCTGCTTTTCCGGGCCGCCGACCAGATTGCTGCCAATCAAATGGAGCACGTCGTACTTCACGCGATGGCCTGCATTGTCAGGATTCATTGTCATGGCCGAGGCAATCCTAACCTAAAAAATAGTCGCATCCACTTCTCTTGAGTCGAGATCCGAAGCTGTCTCATGCCCAACTGCACCAAGTCGGGCTCATCCGCAGGAATGTCGAGGTAGGAGGATTGAAACAACTCGCTTGATGTGTCCCCCAGCCACGCATGTGGAAACAGGGCGATGGTATCGCCGGATAGCTGAATGGGTGAGAGGGAAACGTGCTGTTCACTCAGAGCCGTGCATAGAGAAGAGATCAAATCGCGTCCGGGCCCGAGTGGCAGGGAACAGGTTTGGGTGGCTCGAGCGTTCATTTCAATCAAATAGGCGTTCCCCTGGCGGGAATCGATCATGAAATCAAAGCCGGCAAGCCCGGTAAACCCCAATCTGCGCACAATCTTTTGAACCGCTTCCAGCATCTCGCGATTTTCCTGCAAGCGTACGACTGTCGCGGGGCCTTTCGGTTTCGAGGTCTGTAGCACTTCCACATCGATACTTGCCAGGACTTTCCCCTGCCAGCATGCAAGCGCAAGGTTGGCATCGGGTCCCGGCACAAAGGCTTGGATGCTTACCTCGCGCTGCCGTTGCATGAGCCACGGCACTATGCAATTCGAATCGTGATCCAAGAGAGTACGCTTGGCCGCAACTATGGTAGCCAGCGGAGCACGCAGCGTCTTATAGGCGCGCAATGCCTCAGGCAAGGAGTACACAATTTTCACCCCTTCGCCGCCCGAGGTGCCATCCGCCTTGAGCACGGCTGGAAATCCGTACTGAGATAGCCAGTGTTCGACCTGGTCGGTGGAGGCGACGGTCGCGGTCTCCGGGATACGAATGCCCTCCTCGCGCACCAGGGCCATGAATTTTTCTCTGGATTCGGTAATGGGATAGCTTTCCGGAGCGCCGAGGGAAGTCTGCAAGACCTGGCAAATCGCCCTCGAAGCAGGATCGCCGGTCTGTGAAGAGACGGCATAGATGCCATGCAAATGCCTCATGGCAAGGTCATCCGAGGGAATGACAATGTTGGGTTGCGAGTTGAGGATTGCGGTTCGAATGGAGCGCTGGGGAGCGGTGCCGTAATATCGGTAGCGGTTTTGAATCGCGTGGGTCGAGAATACCGGGTGGTTCGAAGGGCAGACGATGTCGACATCGCAGCCCGCCGCGGCCAAGGCCATGGCCAGGCGAGCAGTCGAGAACCATCGGCAAGTCGTTGCCAGCAAAACTTTTGTTGCCATGCAGGTACCTTGAGGGCCCGCCTATTGAGGAACCGATTGTGCTGAATGTTATGATTGCAAAAAGAATCGCTCATCAGATTTTACCGAAGTCAGGCCCAGACTTGAGGGGAATGTTTCGCACCTGCCGCTACGAACCGAGGTACGGGACCCAGATCTTAAACGTTGGGAGACGCCGACTGGCATCGCGGGAAACGCGAGTGGCTTCCGCCGGATAGATGCAGGACGATCCAAGATGAACCCTACCATCCAGGTCGCCATTGTTGGAGCCGGGCCCTACGGCCTGTCGATTGCCGCCCATTTGCGGGCGCGGGGCATATCCTGCGGCATCTTCGGTCGTCCCATGGAAGTATGGCGACTGCACATGCCCAAGGGAATGCTGCTGAAGTCCGATGGCTTTGCATCGAATCTTTCCGATCCAGCCGGCAGTTTTACCCTGAAGCATTTCTGCCAGATGCGCGGGCTTCCGTATGAAGATACCCGGCTGCCCGTGCCGATTGAGACATTTATCGAATATGCTCTGGCGTTTCAAGAAAAATTTGCGCCGCAATTGGATTCCAGACTTGTCGCCGGGATCGAGCGCGCCGGAGACCAGTATCGACTCCGGCTGGAAGATGGCGCGGAGGTGACGGCGCGGACGGTGGTGCTGGCGGTCGGAATCAGTCATTTTTCCTACGTGCCGGAATCGTTGGCCCATCTGCCGGCAGAGTTGCTGTCGCACAGTTCGGCGCACCATGACTGCTCCGTGCTTCGAGGCAGAGACGTTACCATTCTGGGTGCGGGGGCTTCCGCAGTCGACATCGCCGCGCTGATGCATGAAAGCGGCGTGAAAGTTTCTCTGGTGGCCAGGGCATCGAAGATCCGGTTTCACGATCCGCCTCCCCCAGGCCCGCGCTCGCTGTGGCAGCGGGTGCGAAATCCATCTTCTGGATTGGGTCCAGGATGGAAATCCAGGTTCTATACCGATGCCCCTGGAATGTTCCGGTATTTTCCTGAAGATCTTCGGCTGCGCATTGTGCAGAACCACCTGGGGCCGGCGCCGGGTTGGCCGATGAGGCAGCGTGTCGAAGGAAAAGTGCCCATGCTGTTGGGGTATGCCATTGTGGGTGCGCAGGCAGCGAATGGCGGAGTGCGCCTGACTCTATCTGCTAGCGGTGGGGTGATCCGCGAGCATGACACCGAGCACATCGTTGCCGCGACGGGATACAAGCCGGATATCCGGCGGCTGAATTTCCTGGATATGGCGATCCGGAATGAATTGCGCACCGTCGGGAATGCTCCGGTGCTGTCTGCGGATTTTCAATCTTCCATTCCAGGGCTCTATTTTGTGGGGATTGCCGCAGCGAACAACTTTGGTCCCATGATGCGATTTGCCTACGGGTCGGATTACACCGCGCGCCGGCTCACGAGCCATCTGGAAAAACAGATGGATAAACGGGCCTGCCGCAATTCGGCAGACGAC
>JAJZIF010000435.1 GCA_021810735.1 Acidobacteriota bacterium | reverse complement strand
GAGCTGCGAAAACCTCATCCTGCTCGGCGACGATTACGCCAATGAAGCCGCTCAGGTGCAGGGGCTCAAGCTTCCCGCCAAGGCCAAAGAGGAACTGCTCTCCTATTACAACGGCCGCGCCGCCGAGGCCTGGGATCGCGCCGTCACCCATTACCCCATGTCGCCAACCGCGGATCAGGCCAAGGACCGCCTGATCGCTCTCGGTCGCCCCATCCCGCAGCCTACACCGGAGGAACTCGCTGAGAGCGAGGCCATGGAAGCCAGCCGCGTCCCCGTACGTTTCAAGGCGCGTGCTCTCGATATCTTCAAGCGTGCCGGCTCCACGCCGATTGAAGCTGCCCGCGTGGGTGAGCCGACACTGACCGATCCAGCACAGACTTACGCTCCTGCAATCGCTCGCCAGCAGAAGGCTGTCTTCCTGGCGGCACTCCAGGGCAAACCCCTCACCTCGGCCAAGAGCAACGGGACGCAGCTCGCACATACCAATAGCAACACCGTCCTGACGGTGAGCCCCGCGCAGACCACCAGCGGTAGCACCAACGTAACACCGACCGCCACCTTCGAGACTGTTCCTACGGGGAATGCAAGCTCAGGGGGAGATGCGGCAACCGTTGAGGTTGCACCGGTCACCGCCACCGCGAACACCTCATCCGCGAACCGTCCTGCGGAAATCAACGGCCAGCCCATCCCGATCCCGAACAGCACGCCGATTGCCGCTGCCGTTGGCCCCAACCGTCCCGGTGCTCTGCCTCCGGTCCAGAAGCCAACAGCAGGCCCCCCCCAGCAGATCAACGACGTCAAGAATGCGGGCCCCGTCAACATGGCTGCCGCAACCTCGGCCGGCAAGCACAAGAAGAAGGCCAAGTTCAACCGCAAGGAAGAGTCTTCCAGCCGGCATAAGCCCCGCAAGGGCCTCCGCAAGCTGAATCCCTTCTAAGCAGAAGTGCTAACCTCGCGCAAAGGGTCGCCTCGTGCGACCCTTTGTTGTGCCCATGAATAGCCGTGCAATCGTCGCCGCTATACTAGCGGTATAGCCATAACGTCTTTCCTTTCCGCGATCATGTCTGAATCTATGCCCGAAAAAGCCCAGCGCTCCCTGCCCAAAGCCTACGATCCCGCGACCATTGAGGATCGCTGGGCCGAGTACTGGGTCAGCGAGAAAATCTTCGAGACCGCTTCGCCGGAAACCATCGACCCCGCGCGCGCCTTCACCATTCTTCTGCCGCCGCCAAACGTCACCGGCCGCCTCCACATGGGCCACATGCTCAACCAGACGGAGATGGATATCCTCACCCGCTGGCACCGCATGCGCGGCGACGCGGCTCTCTGGGTACCAGGCACAGACCACGCCGGCATCGCCACGCAGATGATGGTCGAGCGCCAACTCGCCACCGAGGGCAAAACCCGCCAACAGCTTGGCCGCGAAGTCTTTGTCGAGCGCGTCTGGCAGTGGAAGCAGCATTACGGCGGAGCCATCCTCGACCAGATGCGCCGCCTCGGTGCCAGCGTCGACTGGTCACGCGAATACTTCACTATGGACGACAACCTCTCCGTTGCCGTCCGCGAAGCCTTCGTCACCCTCCACGAGCAGGGACTCATCTATCGCGGCGCCTACATCGTCAACTGGTGCCCACGCTGCCAGACCGCCATCAGCGACCTCGAAGTCGTCCACGAAGAGCAGCAGGGCACGCTCTGGGAAATCCGCTACCCCGTTGTCGAAGAACCGGGCCAGTTCGTTACCATCGCAACCACACGGCCGGAAACCATGCTGGGCGATGTCGCCGTGGCGGTCCATCCCGACGATGAGCGCTACAAGCATCTCCACGGCAAAAACCTCCACCTGCCGCTCATCAACCGCGAAATCCCCATCGTCGCCGACACTTATGTCAGCGCCGACTTCGGCACCGGCGCCGTCAAGGTCACACCCGCGCACGACCCCAACGATTTTGCCATCGGCCAGCGCCACGGCCTGCCGTCCATCAATGTCATGGACGACACTGCGCACATGAATGCTGAAGCCGGGCCCTATGCCGGCCTCGACCGCTACGAAGCCCGCAAGCGCATCCTCGCCGATCTCGAAGCGCAAAACCTGCTCGTCGCCGCCAAGCCGCACACCCATGCGGTCGGCAAGTGCGACCGCTGCAAAACCATCGTCGAGCCGCGCCTCTCCACGCAGTGGTTCATCAAGATTCAGCCCCTTGCCGACAAGGCCATCGCCGCCGTTGAGCAGGGCTACATCCGCTTCACGCCCGACCAGTACGCCAAAACCTACTTCGAGTGGATGCGCAACATCCACGACTGGTGCATCTCCCGCCAGCTCTGGTGGGGACATCGCATTCCCGCGTGGCATTGCGGCAACTGCCGCGAAATCACGGTCGCCCGCGAAACACCCGCAAAATGCTCTCACTGCGGCAGCGACCAGCTCACCCAGGAAACCGACGTCCTCGACACATGGTTCTCCTCCGGCTTGCTGCCCTGCTCCGTCTTCGGCTGGCCGCGCCACACCAAAGACCTCGACACTTTCTACCCCACGCAGTTGCTCGTCACCGGCTTTGACATTCTCTTCTTCTGGGTCGCACGCATGATCATGCTGGGCTGTCACTTCATGCTCGACATTCCCATGCCCGACGGCACCAGGCGCACCCTCAAAGACGCCGTGCCCTTCCGCGAGGTCTACATCCATGCGCTCGTTCGCGACGCCGACCGCCAGAAGATGTCCAAGACCAAGGGCAATGTCATCGATCCCATCGAGATCGTCCAGCGCTTCGGCACCGACGCCGTCCGCTTCACCCTCGCCGCAATGGCCTCGCCCGGCACCGACATTGCCTTCAGCGAAGCCCGCACCGAGGGTTACCGCGCCTTCGCCAACAAAATCTGGAACTCCGCCCGCTTCATCTTCATGAACGTCGAGCGCGCGGAAGAAGCCGGCATTATCGTCGATCCGCAAGCCGTCATGGCTGCGCCTATCCTCGCCGCCGATGCGCCGCTCGAAGCCCGCTGGATCGTCTCCCGTCTCCAGTCCGCCGCGGCCGAAGTGAACCGCGCCCTCGACGAGTACCGCTTCCACGAAGCTGCCAACCTCGTCTACCAGTTCTTCTGGGGCGAGTTCTGCGATTGGTATCTTGAGGCAGTCAAGCTCCGCCTCGACTTCCAGGCAGACCCCGGCACCGCCCAGGCCGCGCTCACCACGCTTCTTCAAACCTTCGAGTCCGCGCTGCGCCTGCTCTCGCCATTCATGCCGTTTCTCACTGAGGAGCTCTGGCACGCCTTCTACAACGGCGAGCCGCCCGCAAAATCCATCGCGCTCTCGCATTTCCCGCAGGGGGCGATTGACCCGGGCGGGAACAACATCCATGATCAAATGCTTGGTCTTCAGTTGGTCATCTCAGGCATCCGCAATCGGCGTAAAGAGGTCGGCGTCCCCGAAAAGGAATCGATACCGGTCAAGCTGCTGATATGGACTGGTTCGCATGGAGGCTCGCAAACCTTGAAGGCCAATCACGACATCGTTGAAAAAATGGCACGAGTATCTTCCATCGAATTCGTCCCATTCGCGGATCGCGATGCGGGCGGAAAATACCAGAATCTTGCATGGTACCCGGTTGGCCCAACTGAAATAGTGGTCGAATACAACGCCCAAATTGACATCGCCGCTGAACGCGAAAGATTGACAAAGGACCTTGCAAAGTACGAGAAAAGTGCTGCAAGCGCAGAAAGACAACTGAATAATCCGAGCTTCTTAGAGAAAGCTCCCGTACATATAGTGGATGGATTAAAGAAGCAAAAATCAGAAACGGATTTATTAATAGAAAATACACGCAAGGCGTTGAAGGATCTGGGATAAACGTCATGGACTGGAAAAGCAAGCGCGTCAGCGCCATTCTTGAAGCCGCTCTCAAAGAAGACAAGGCCACTCGCGATGTCACTACCGACGTCAGCGTCGATCCAG
>JAJZIF010000434.1 GCA_021810735.1 Acidobacteriota bacterium | reverse complement strand
CACGCGGGCTGGCGCAAATCGGGCATTGGCGGCGCGGACGGCAAACACGGACTGGAAGAATATCTGCAGACCCACGTCGTCTACATGAATTACGACTGGAAGAATAAGGCTTCTTCCACGACGGAGCAGCAGATATCGGACAGCAACAAGAACTGAACGTGCCAATAATGAAAAGAACAGATACAGTGGTGTCGGGAGGACGTCGCCCGCAATGCTGGTGCCTTCTGTAGCAACCGAGAAAACAACCGACAACCCGCACGCACAGCACACGCTGATCCCACATGGGATGGGCCTGCAGTTCTTTCTGGTGGCGGGCCTGTTTTTCCTGTGGGGTGTTCCCAACAATCTGAACGATGTCTTGATACGTCAGTTCATGACGTCGTTTGCGATCTCGCGCTTTCAGGCTGGCCTGGTGCAGTCTGCCTTCTATATGGGCTACTTTTTGCTGGCCACGCCGGCGGCGCTGCTCATGCGCAAATTCGGCTACAAGCTGGGTTTCATCACAGGTCTCCTCTTATTCGGTGCCGGATCGTTTCTTTTCTGGCCGGCGGCCTTGGTTGGCCGCTATTCTTTTTTCCTGTTCGCTCTGTTTGTCATTGCCAGCGGGCTCGCCTTTCTGGAGACGGCATCGAATCCATTCGCCGCGCAGTTGGGCGATCCGGAAAGCGCGGCCCGCCGGCTCAATTTCGCCCAAGCCTTCAACCCCCTGGGGTCGGTCTGCGGCGTCCTGATCGGCACGGTGTTTATTTTTTCCGGAATTGAGTTGGACCCTCAGCAGATTGCCCACATGCAGGCGTTCCATACCTACCACGCATACCTCCACCGGGAAACCATGCGGGTCGTGACGCCGTATGTCGTGATTGGAGCCATCGCATTCTTCTGGGCCATCTTGATCGCTCGCGCCAAATTTCCAACCTTCGCCACTGAGCATGAAACCCCCAGTGAGAACCATGGCAGCTTCAAGGAGTTGTTGCGCTTTCCTCATTTCCTTCTGGCGATCGTCGCACAGTTCCTCTATGTCGGCGCGCAGGTCTGTAGCTGGAGTTATTTCATCCAATATATCGAGACCTTTACGCATCAGCCGGAGAAGACCGCCGGTTATCTATTGACTGGAACGCTGCTTGCTTTTGGCGCGGGGAGATTTGCATCATCTGTGTTGATGCGATATGTGGAGCCGCATATCCTGATGGGTATCTACGGCCTGGTGAATATCGCACTGCTTGCTGTCGCCATGGAATTCCCCGGCTGGATGGGGCTTTGGGCCATTTTTGCGACCAGCTTTTTCATGTCCGTCATGTACCCAACCATCTTTGCTCTCGGCATTCGAGGCCTTGGCCGCGATACCAAAATTGGCGGATCCTTGATAGTCATGGCAATCGTCGGAGGCGCTGTGTTGACGCCGACGATGGGGTTCGTTTCAGAGGTATCGCACAACATCGCTTTCGCCTACATTGTTCCCTTGCTCGCCTATGTTGGAGTTGCCCTCTACGCGTTCTTTGGCTCCGCCATTCCTCCCAGACCAGGTGCGTCTGACGGTGAAGTCGCTTGAACGGGACGTCATGTAAGCGGCGACTCACGGGCCGACGGTGCGCTGCATTCATCCGGAAACAACTCTGTCCCCCGATGCAGATCGTACGAAAGTTTTCCTTCGTTGGAGCAATCCTGATTGCTCTCGCATCCGTATCGATTGCCCAGCTTGCAACCACCCCGCCGATGGGCTGGAATAGCTGGGACTCCTATGGGCTGACGATCACCGAGTCCGAGTTCAAGCAAAATGTGGACTGGTTCAACGCGCACCTGAAATCCAGCGGCTGGCGCTATGTGGTAATTGATGAAGGTTGGTATCTCGCCCATCCGAACCATGCCGATCAAGGCTATACGCTCGACGCGAACGGGCGCTACATTCCCGCGGTCGACCGCTTCCCTTCTGCCGACCAGGATCGCGGATTCAGTTCGCTCGCAGGCTACGCCCATTCGCTCGGACTCAAGTTTGGCATTCACATTATCCGAGGAATCCCCAGGCAGGCGGTTGAGCGCAATCTGCCCATCGCAGGGTCGAGCTACCACGCCGCCGATGGCGCCGACACCTCCGACACATGCAGATGGAATCACGACAACTACGGCGTCAAGAACAATGCCGCCGGTCAGGCATATTACGACTCCATTGCGAAGCTCTATGCGAGTTGGGGCGTCGATTTCGTCAAAGTGGACTGCATCTCGCAGCCTTACAAAAAAGATGAAGTTCACATGATGAGCGCCGCGCTCAAAAAGTCGGGAAGACCCATCGTGCTGAGCCTGTCGCCCGGCCCGACACCGCTGGAAGATGCCGCCGATGTGACGACACAGGCGCAAATGTGGCGCATCTCAGATGACTTTTGGGATATATGGGATCGCGACAATACGTCGAAGGGTTTTCCGCAAAGCGTCTTGCATCAATTCCAATTGCTGTCGCAATGGGAGCGCTATGCCGGCCCGGGCCATTGGCCAGATGCGGACATGCTGCCCTTCGGTTGGCTCGGACCACATCCTGGCTGGCAGCAGGCGCGCCAGTCGCGTTTGACCGCAGACGAGATGCGTACGGTGTTCACGCTCTGGTCGATTGCGCGTTCGCCGCTGGTTCTGGGGGCAAACCTCACCCGTATAGACGGCGCGACCGAGGCGTTGCTCACCAACCGCGAGGTGATTGCCGTCGACCAGCATTCCACCGGCAACAAAGGGTCGATGCCAACGCCGAAGATCTGGGTGTGGACCGCGCAAGCCACCTCCGCGCAGGGCGAATACGTCGCGCTGTTCAACGTGAGCGACGCGCCGCTCGACATGAATTACACATGGCTGGATCTTGGGCTTCCCGCTGGCAAACATGCCTCGCGCGATCTGTGGCTGCACAAGAACCTTGGCACATCGAGTGGAGTGAGAGTCACTCTGGCGCCTCACGCCTCGGTGCTGTATCGGGTAGAGTAAGGCGTGCTGCTATCTGCAACCGTTGGCATTGAACTGGAAGGGGCGGCGCGTGCAAACGACGAAGGGAGAAATTACATCATGGAGATGGACGCAGTTTCCAGACGATCATTTCTGAAGCACATGGGCGCGGCGGGTGCGCTGGCGTACTCTGCCGGCGCGGGAGCGTTCGGCCAGACGGCGACGCAGCCCCCGGCTGGCAACAGTGAATTTTCAGCCACGGATGCGATGCAGGCGGCGACCCGTGCGCAGAGGATGGCGTGGTGGCACCAGGCGAAGTTCGGCATGTTCATCCATTGGGGTCTGTACAGCGTGCTGGGCCAGCATGAGTGGGCAATGGAAGCGGAAGGTATTCCAATTCTCCAATATGAGTTGATGGCCCAGCATTTCCACCCGAAGCCGAACGCCGCGCGCGACTGGGCGAAGCTGGCGAAACGCGCCGGACAGAAATACATGGTGATGACGACCAAGCACCATGAAGGCTTTTGCATGTTCGACACGAAACTGACGAACTATTGCGCACCGCGGCAAGGCCCCGGTCGAGACCTGGTGCGGGAGTATGTGGATGCGGCGCGTGCGGAAGGTCTTCGAGTTGGCTTCTATTACTCTCTGATGGACTGGCACCATCCCGATGGTGCGCTATGCAAAACGGATGAAGCAGCGAGAAAGAGATTTGTCGCCTACACGCACGGCCTGATCCGCGAGTTGATGACCAACTACGGCAAGATCGATATCCTCTGGTACGACGTGGACTGGCCGCTTACCCCGGAGGGATGGGAGTCGGAGCGCATGAATCAAATGGTGTTCGAACTCCAGCCCGAGATCATCGTCAATAACCGCAATGGCCTGGACGGGGATTTCTCCACGCCCGAGCAACACATCCAGGCGGCAAAGGCTGGGCGCGCCTGGGAGACCTGCATGACGCTCAACGATAGCTGGGGCTACAACCGTGGCGATGATTCCTGGAAAACCCCGAAGACGATTGTGAGCAATCTGGCC
>JAJZIF010000433.1 GCA_021810735.1 Acidobacteriota bacterium | reverse complement strand
CCAAACCATAGGTGACAATTTCGCATCCAGCAGCGCGGGCCAGCGAGATGAGCCGCTGTCCGTAGTCGTCTGCAATGTGGATCGCGGCGACGCGTGGCGGAGCAGCACCCTCTCCGGCAAACATTTTCGCCTTCGCTTGAAAATACGATTCCATCGTTCCGTGATAATCCAGATGGTCCTGCGTAAGGTTGGTGAAGATTGCCGTGTCCCAATGCAGACCCCAGACGCGGCCCTGATCGAGCGCGTGAGAAGACACTTCCATCACCGCTTCGGTCGCGCCCGTGGCCACGCCTTCGGCAAACAACTGGAACAGGTCGCGCGATTCCGGCGTGGTATGCGGGGAGGGGCGAATTTCCTCCGCGACGTGATACTCAATGGTGCCGACAAGAATGCAAGTGCGGTCCGCGCTGCGCAGCATCGACTCCAGTAGATACGTGGTTGTCGTTTTGCCATTGGTGCCGGTCACGCCGGACAACTTTAGACGACGCTCCGGATGGCGGAAAAAATTGGCGCTGATTCCGGCGAGCGCACGGCGGCCATGGTCTACACGCGCGATGGCAAGGTCGGGATGGGTCGCGCGCAGCGATTGCCAAGTCGCCTCAGAGTCCGTCACCACTGCGCACGCGCCTCGTTGCAGCGCGTTCTCGACGAAGCGGTTGCCGTCCGTCGTACTACCCTGCATGGCAACGAACAGCACGCCCGGAGCGACATGGCGCGAGTCATACACCACATCGCTGACAGGTGGATTCGATGCCGTACGCTCTCGAATTTCGAGTTCGCGCAGGACATCGTCAAACTGCATGGGTGAATTTACGATCATGGGGACCGGCCAAAAGTGGTTCTTCCTGCATTGAAGCATACTTCGATGCGTTTCAAGAACCTATCTCTCGCAGGAATTATGGCTGGAAGCGCACGACAACTGTGGTGCCGGCGGGCACATGGGCCCCGGCCGCGGGGGCCTGCGCGGACGCCACTCCGCTGCCGTAGATGCGGAGATTCAGGCCGAGGTTGGCGGCTGTCACGACAACATCGCGCATCGGCTTGCCGACGAACCCTGGCATCGTGACCGGCGCTCCTGACCCCACCGTTACGGCAGAGGAACTGGGAGCTGCGAGAGAAGACGAATCCCGCACTGGGGCGGTCCTGTTTTGCTGAGCGAGTGTATCGCTGGGCGGTGCGCCCGTGGGGGCCGGGACATTTCCGTTGCTGGCATCGTCAGTACCCGGAGGCTGCACGGGGGGCATTGAAGAATTGTCCGACACGGTCTGCATGTAGGCACGCGCCTCATCGGCATCGGCGGCGGTTGGCGCTTTGCTGGGGGGCGTGCGCAGAGGATCGTCTTGCGGCAGGTTGTTGATCTCCGCAAACATTGCAGTCAGATCGCCCACCTGTTGTGGGTCGCCTTCGTCCTCATCGTGGGCCGCCTTGCGCTGCTGGGCAATGAGCTTCTCCGGCTTGAGCGGTATGTCATGGGGTATGCCGAGATACTCCAGAATCTGCTGCACAACTTCACCAAAGACCGGACCCGCCACCTCGCCGCCGTGATGACCGCCGCGCGGCGAATCGAGTACCACCAGGACGCTGATGGCAGGGTGATTGACCGGCGCGAATCCGCCAAAGGAAGCGATGTAATCCGTCTTCGAATAGGTATGGGTTCCGGGATCGACCTTCTGCGCGGTGCCGCTTTTCCCTCCCGCGCTATAGCCATTCAATTCCACAAATTTTCCTGTGCCCGCCAGCACCACACTCTCCATCATGCTGCGCATCTCCGCCGCCGTCATGGTTGTAACGACGCGGTGGGCGCCTGCGGGCAGCGTATCCGAAACACCATCCTCGGGATGAAAGGCGGCGGCCACCAGATGCGGATTGCCGCTGAAATCCGCCGTTCTTTCCAAAACGATGGAGGGAGGCAAATACTCGCCGCCGTTGGCAATGGTGGAAATCATGGTGATGGCTTGGATCGGCGTCACGCCGATTTCCTGCCCCATCGCGAGCGAACCGATACTGGAGGCCGACCAGCGATCCGGCGGCCGCAGTAATCCCCGTGTCTCCGCCGGGAGTTGGATCCCGGTACGCTGGCCGAAACCATACGCGCGGATGTAATCGTAAAAGCGCTGGTCGCCGAGCCGCAGACCGATCTTGATGGCGCAGACATCGCTTGAATGTTCCAGTGCCTCTCGTACCGTGATTCTGCCGAAGGAGTGCCAGTCGTGAATGAGGCGACCGGCGACAACGATTTTTCCGCCCTGACCATCCACCACTTCGTCGGGATTGGTCAGATGCTCGTTGATGGCAGCCGAATAGGTGACCAGCTTGAAGACCGAACCCGGCTCATAAATATCGCTGACCGCCGGGTCGCGCAACATGGAGGAGCGGATGGCGTGAATTTCGTTGGGATCGAACGTAGGGCGGATCGCCAAGGCAAGAATCTGCCCGGTATTCGGGTCCTGAACCACGATCGTTCCCCGGGCTGAGTGAGTGCGCGCGATGGCGTTTTCGAGCGCCTTTTCCGCGATGAATTGCATGTGGTCGTCGAGGGTGAGGACCAGGTTTTCACCCGGTGTTGGCTCGCGGTCTACGCTGCTGTAACTTTGCCGGCGCGCATCGACCGCCGTCAGCACGCGGCCAGGAGTGCCGTGCAAGGAAGCATCGAAGCGATGCTCGACGCCGCCCAGGCCATTGTCGTCCATGCTGACATAGCCCAAAACCTGCGCCGCCAACTGATTGTCGGGATAGAAGCGCTTGAATTCCTTCTGGAAATAGACGCCCTTCAGGCCAAGGGCGCGTACCCGGACCGCCACGCTGGCATCCACTTTGCGCGCAACCCAGGCAAAGTCGCGCGAGCGATGCAGACGGGCATCGATGTCATGGGCAGTCGTGAAGCGATCTTCCGGGTCCTGGTGGACGATACGCGCCAGTTGGCGGGACGCGGCATCTTTATCCGCGATTTCGCTGGGAACCGCGAAGACGGAGTCGACCAGCACCGTCATGGCCAACGGTTGCAAATTGCGGTCGTAAAGCACGCCGCGCCGCGGAGCAATCTGAAACGACCGCGATTGCTGGCGCAATTCGCGCTGGGCGTAGTCCGCGTGACGGAACACCTGAAGCCATACCAGGCGAGCCGCTATGATCGCCACCCATACGATGAGGACGGCAATCAAGGCAACGAATCGCAACCTTGGAATGGGAGCGGAGAGCGCCTGCTTGGGTTTTCGGCTCATGCCATGATTCGATCCCACATGTTGGATGGGCCTTGCGGCCACTCAACACCGCGTGGCCGCTGAAGAATAGCTTATTGGTTCGCCGGTACCACCGGAATGCTCATCGCCGCCAGAACCGGTGTACCTGCATTGGAATCCATCGCGCCTGGAGTGACAATCTGCCCGGGCTGGGGTGACTGCATACCGATCTGGTGAGCAAGTCGATCGATCCGCTCGGACCGCTTCAGTTGAGCTTCCGTCAAACCTAATTGATGATTTTCCTCTTGCAGGTGCTGCAATTGCACCTTCTCAGTTTCGATGCGATATCCGTACTCGATCGAACTGAAGTGCTGCCAGCTATATCCCATCAGCAGAGCAAAAAAGAAGACCGCCGCAACAGCGAAACTGCGCATCTCGCGCTTGCGCACTGGGTCCTCTGCCTTGACCAGGCGGGAATTGTCGAGACGCTTGTCGAAAAAAACCTCGGGAGTGGGTCCGCGACGGGCGCGCTGTTGTGCCGCGAACAGCCAGCGATTGTGTTCCATCACTGCATCTGCACTCCACTGACCCTTCTCCCGAAGTCTATCGATTACGACGCCTGCTGCTGCCATAGCATTTCCTTTACCGGTGGTTCCTGGTTGACCCGCGGGCTGATGAATACCGGCCGCCGCGGCGACCGATAAGGACTAGAGCGCTCCGTTGAGCGCAGCAGCCACGGCGACACAGGCTGCAACGACAAAAAGCCCAAACAGAACTGCCCCCCATGCTTCCATGTGA
>JAJZIF010000432.1 GCA_021810735.1 Acidobacteriota bacterium | reverse complement strand
CATAGTACGATGCCCCGCGTGGCTGATTGCAGTAGTTGTAGATGTAGTCGCGCCGATTCTGTCCCCACTTGCGCAACGCCAGCACATCCGTCATCAGCGGCGGATTCCCCAGATGCTGCTGGTAGGTGAGAGCTCCCATTATTCGCCTCGCTTTTGGAGCCGCTGCGATAGAGTTCCGATTGCATCCTTGACACCACGCAGCGAAAGCTGGATCGCTGATAACTTCGCCGCAATCTCGCCTTCCAGATGCTCTATCCTCTGAATCCTCTGCTCATGGTTCTGCTGTGTGAATTCCACGCGCGTTTCGGTCGATGCCGCTGACCACACGGCTCCCCCGATAAAGCCACCGGTCCCGACCACCACCGGAAGTGCCACCAGCAGCGTCTTCAGCCACTTTCCGTTATTTTCCATACACTGCCGCCGGTAAAACTGCCCGGAGCGGCATCGCATTTACCGCTCCGGGCTCAAAAGGAGGTTTACGAGTGTGTTCCAGTACGCACAAAAGCGCCCTGGATCAATTTCCAAACGTAAAGAAAAATTCCGTCGATCCAGCCGAAGAGCAATCCGGCGAGCCACGCGACGGCGCGCATGCTGCGCCCGAGCCACAGCAGGACTACTCCGGTGGCAGGAATGCGACTGCCCCAAATCTCACAAGCAGCAACAAGAATCGCCAGAAGAAAAATGGCCGCGATCCACAGCCACACGGTCCGTCCAGTCCGGTAGAAGATGCCATTTTTCACCTGGGATTGACCCGCCGCAACGTTGGCCTCTTCCGTCTTGATGATCTTAGCCGGCAATTGGCCGTCCAGGCGTACCGAATTACGCGCCAGAGCGAGCGTGTTGCTCGTGTCCCGGTGAACACTGTCCGCGAGTGGAATGTAGACTTTCCCCGGCTGTGTTCGCGCCGCCGGCGAGTGCAGTGCCTGCGCGAGCCTGGCGGCCTGCGAGTCGGCAGAAGCGGCGCTGCTTTGCACACGCCGCGCGGCTGCGATCACCGGACTGGACAGCCTTGTCGCCGCCTGTTTTTGCGCCGTGGTGGCGCAGCCGGCCACAAGCAAAACCGTCCCCAGAATCAGGACTGAAAACCTCAATGCAAGCTCCTTTCATTCGGGCAGCGGCTCGAAGGCGCGGGATTCGGCGGTTTCTCGCCAGGCCCGCGCTTCCGCGCTTGCGGCCTCATATCTTTCGCGCCAGATCGCGGCGCGGTTCTCGGCGCGAAGCCTTTCACGTTTGTGTATGCGCCCGCGAATGTTGGCCGCGATTCCCGCAACCGAACCGATCGTGCCAACCAGCGTGCCGCCGAGCGCGAAGATGGCTGACAAGTCTCCGGACTCATGTGCCAGTCGATCCAGCACCCGAAATCCTTTCACGCTACTGTTAGCTCGCCGATCAGCTCGCCGGTCCGCCGCCGCGTGCCGCCACACAGACGAATCCGCTGCGCGTGTTGCCCGATGAGGGCACATTCAGTGGCGCGCTGCGCGCCGTCTTGCCGTCGATGCGGTAGATGATCCGGTAAGCGACTTCCGCCGAGTCAAAGTACAGGTGCATCGACATCGCCTGGCGTGGACCTTCCCCGGCCTTGACGCTGACAATGTACTGGCTCAGGTCCGCCAGGATCACGTCGCCGGCGTCGCCGAGGGCCGGGCAGTGATAGCTGTAGACGACAGGGATGCCGAGCAGCTTCGGTTCGGGCGTCTGCTGGATCGTTCCGGTCGCGAAATAGAGATTTCGACCCGCGGCATCCTTCAACTGCTCGAACTGCGCCTCGCAATCCGGATGGGCGATCCAGACCACCGTTTTGAAATCGTTGGGCTTGATGGTCCAGAGACGAGATTTCATGTTCACCAGGTTCGAGTAGCTGATCGTGTAGCTCGCCTGGCCGGCATCAGCCGGGGCGGAAATCAACGCTCCGCTAGCGAGAATGCCTGTTGGTTGCGAGACGCCGGTTCCATTGACGAATGCCTGATTGAGGTCCCAAGCCATCGCCAGAGTTCCTTCGTCGGTGATCCAGTTGCCGAGCGCAACGTTGTTGTCGAGCAGCAACTCTTCCGTCACCGGCAGCAGAGTGCCCCAACGGTTGAGCGTCATCTGGATACGGTTGTAGACCGGCTTGGCCGCGGTTATCGCGGCGCCGTCGGCGTTGAGCCATGTTCCCAGTGAGCCTCCGGCGGCCGATGTTACGCCCAGCGTATTGATCGAGCGCACGGGGATGAAAAGCGAATTGCCGGTGTTGATCGGATATTGCCGGCAGCGCTGGAAAAGCACCGATTCCTGTAACACGTCCCGGAATAGCTGGTCGGCATATTCAGTCGGCACGAGAGCGCCGCCATCGGCCAAAACGCTCTCATCCATCCCGTCGGCCTTGGTTATCATGCCGCCGGCAGCCATCTTTTTCAGACGCGGATCGGTCTGCCGATGGGCGTAGTGCTTGCGCACCGCCTGGGCGAATTCTCCGAGATTACGGAAGCCGGCGGTTGGGTCTTCCGGGGCGCCGTCGGGCCCGACGGTAATATGCGCAGTCGGTTTATACCCTTTGTTTACCGCATCCAGGACGGCCTGCGTTACCCTTTTTTCCATGAGCGCGTTTTTTGTCTCGATGGCTTGCGTGAGCAAATCGACCGCTTTCTTTGTCTCTGGATCGGCGTCATCATCCTCGTCTTTCGCTTCCCGCGCCATTTCATGTTCGATCAGGATCCGGGCTTCATCCTCCGGCAATTCCTCGATCTGCCCTTTTTTGGCGCCATGCAGATGTTCCACCCGCAGCTTCGGCTCCTCTTTCTTGTGGGGATCAACTTTTTTCACAATAATACTTTGGGGATCAACTATTTTCACAATCACACTCCAGTTAATTATCTCGATTCGAGCCGTCCCGGTTCACCGGGATCGGTACGCCAGATCGGCGTTATCCTTTGCCGCACGCCGCGATGGTTCCACCTCTACGGTCGCCCGGCAGACTAAAGACCGCTTCTGGAACTCATTCATATCGCGCCACAACTCTCCGCGCAATGCCCAGGGTAAGCTCGCCGAAGCTTTTCTTTTCGTTGGCCGCGGCGAGGAGTTTGCGGGCCGCGGCTTCGATTTCCGGTTCGCCGTTCTGGCCGGCCCGGCTTATTGCTCCTCGCAGACCCGAAAGATAGACTCGCCCCTCTTTACCGATCGGATATTTCCAGCGAGCCTTCGTATTCGCCGTAGCCGAATGATCTTCACCGAGGAAAAACAGCGAATATGCCTTCCAATCGTCGCCTCCGGGTCCGAGCATCCTGTTCTCGTCTCGCGCATCCATCCTCCAGGGCGAGTTGCGATCCAATCTTCCGCGCGCGATGAGGCTGCGGGCGTGCGCCTCGGCGGCGCCGTGCAACTCAATCCCGCGGACGCCCTTTTGTCCCCACCCCAATTGCGTGATGGTTCCAGGATGGATGAGTCCCTTCGAGACCGCCAGACTTACCGCCTCCGGGTTCGCCGGCACACCGACGAGGCTGTATTCCAGTAGTTCCCATTTCCGGTAGATCGTGCGCGCTTCCCCGAAGCTTTTGCGCTCGATCGCCGAAGGCGGACCTGCATCAATCGCCTGGAACCCAACGGAGTAGTTTTTCATCACCCCGTCCTGGGCCAGGGCAAACATGTCGCGGGCGAATTCGGTCGCGTCGGAGAATCTATGCTTGGCGATCACACGACCCGCGGAATGTTTGACCCATTGCGATGTCCCAATTGGGCGCGACGGATCATGCTCGAAAAAGACCGTCATGCCGGCATAGTTCTTCTTTTGCAGCCCTTCGGCCAGCACCACTTCCCCATCGCGATCAACGGCCGAAGTGCTGATGCAGGCCACGATTTCCCGCTGACCCGGGGAGCAATCGATGAGTTCTCCTTCGAACGCTTTGCGAATGATTGACATTTTTTTCTCCAGTCACTCAGAACCAAGTATAGAACCATCTGTACGTATGAACATGAGCCAGCAGCGGCAATTTACGTGTGCCG
>JAJZIF010000431.1 GCA_021810735.1 Acidobacteriota bacterium | reverse complement strand
CTGAAATCACAAAGAAGATGCTTACGCCAAGCTCGCCATGTCGCAGCCAGAAATTCCCATCCACCCGCTCCATCGCCGAACTCCACGAAAAGCCATGCGTCAGCGATACGTGAGACAGCAGTACCAGCAGGATCGACACCGCACGCAACCCATCCAGGGACGGAATTCTATTTGCGCTTCGCTCCATGCGGCCTGTCTCTCCGGCGTCTGAGATTGTGCGGTTTCGAACCGAATTTCCGACCCAGACTATCAGGGCCGGGCACCGCCTGCCAGCCTTCTGCCGGTCCCTCGGTTGCCAACTTCGTTTCAGATGGTTAGCTTAGAGTGTTTCGCGCAACGCTGGAGGTGCTCACATGTCTGATTCGCTGCTCTATCAGTCGGGATTCGCCAACGAATTTGCCACCGAAGCCGTCAAAGGCGCTTTGCCGCACGGGCAAAACGCTCCCCAGAAGACCCCTTACGGCCTCTACACCGAGCAGATTAGCGGCACCCCTTTCACCGCGCCCCGCACCACCAACCGACGAACGTGGACCTACCGGATCCGGCCCTCCGTCACCCACAAGCCCTTCGAGGAAATTCACTCCGGCCTCATCCGTGGCGGCCCGTTCACTGAGCTGCCCACCCCGCCCACGCAATTCCGCTGGAATCCTCTGCCCATCCCCGAACTCCGCACTGACTTCGTCCAGGGCATCGTCACCATGGGCGGCGGCGGCGATCCCGCCTTCCAGACCGGCGTCGCCATTCACATCTACGCCGCCAACGCCAGCATGGAGCGCCGCTTCTTTTACTCCGCCGACGGCGAACTCCTCATCGTCCCGCAACTGGGCTCTTTGCTCCTGCAAACCGAGATGGGTTTGCTCCACGCCGCTCCCGGCGAAATTGCCGTCATCCCGCGCGGCATCAAGTTCCGCGTCGAACTGGAAGAAAGGCAAGCCCGCGGCTACATCTGCGAGAATTACGGCCTCCCGTTTCGGCTGCCTGACCTCGGCTCAATCGGCGCCAACGGCCTTGCCAATCCCCGCGACTTTCTAGCCCCGGTTGCCGATTTTGAAGACCTCGATGGCGACTTCCGTATCGTTAGCAAATTCCTCGGCCGGCTCTGGGAAGCCGAAATCGACCATTCGCCCCTCGACGTCGTCGCCTGGCACGGCAACTACTACCCCTACAAGTACAATCTCAATCTCTTCAACTGCATCAATAGCGTCAGCTTTGACCACCCTGACCCATCCATCTACACCGTGCTCACCGCGCCATCGGCCGTTCCCGGCACGGCCAACTGCGACTTCGTCATCTTCCCGCCGCGCTGGATGGTCGCCGAGCACACCTTCCGTCCACCCTGGTTCCACCGCAACATGATGAATGAGTTCATGGGCCTCGTCTTCGGACAATACGACGCCAAGGCAGAAGGATTCGTTCCCGGCGGCGCGAGCCTGCACAACTGCATGAGCGGCCACGGCCCAGATGCTGAAACCTGGGAAAAAGCAACCGTTGCCGACCTAAAGCCCGTCTATCTTCCGGGGACGCTCGCATTCATGTTTGAGACGCAGATGGTCGTGCGTCCCACCCGTTTCGCTCTGGAAACACGCGTCCTCCAGCACGAGTACTACGAGTGCTGGCAGGGCTTGAAAAACAATTTTCGCGAGGCAGTCAAACCATAACTGGAGTGGCTCTCAGAACATCTCCCCCGTAGCACCGCCCTCGCTCTAGGAGTGTTCATGACCGTTCAACGAAGCTGGATTGCTGAGGCCAATGATCCTGCCACCGGCTTCCCGCTGGCCAATCTGCCTTTTGGCGTCTTCCTGCGTGCTCACGACCGTCACCTCGGCATTGCCATTGGTGACAGCATCCTCGACCTCCGGGCCTGCGTCGACCTCGGTTACTTCGACCAGCTCCCGCAGCGCCTGCGCGACGCCTGCTGGCAACCCACGCTCAACAACCTCATGAGTCAGGGCCGCGCCGCATCTCGCGCCGTGCGCGAAGCCGCCATGCAGATCCTCGCCGAAAACAGCGCTGCCCGCGACAACCGTCTCCTTATCCCGCAGGCCGGTGCCAGCATGCTCCTGCCGGTAGAAGTCCCCGACTATACAGACTTCTACGCATCCATCCACCACGCCACCCGCGTTGGCCGCCTTTTCCGGCCAGACAATCCTCTGCTGCCCAACTACAAATACGTTCCCATCGGTTATCACGGCCGCGCCTCATCCATCGTCGTCAGCGGAACCCCCATCCGCCGTCCCAGCGGTCAGCTCAAGCTTCCAGATGTCCCCGCGCCGGTCTTCGCACCTACCCGCTCCCTCGACTACGAACTCGAAGCAGGCTTCCTCATCGGGCAGGGAAGCACACATGGCGAGCCCGTTCCCATCGACCAGGCAGACGATCATATCTTCGGCTTCTGCCTCGTCAACGACTGGTCCGCGCGCGACATCCAGTCATGGGAATACCAGCCCCTGGGCCCATTCCTCGCCAAAAGCTTCGCCACCACCATCTCTCCATGGATCGTCACCCTCGACGCCCTGGAACCATTCCGCGTTCCCGGCCTCGAGCGGCCCGCGGGCGATCCCGGACCGCTGCCGTATCTCGCCGGCGAAGCCGACCGCACCCGCGGCGCCTTTGATATCCAGATGGAAGTGTATCTGCACACGTTACAAATGCGCGCCGCGAACAAGCCGCCCGTGCGCCTCAGCCACTCCAGCCTCAGGCATTTGTACTGGACGCCGGCACAAATGCTCGCGCACCACACCAGCAACGGCTGCCCCATGCGCCCCGGCGATCTGCTCGCTTCGGGCACGGTCTCCGGCCCGGAAGATTCCTCGCGTGGATGTCTGCTCGAAATCACCGAACGCGGCGCAAAGCCCCTCACGCTGCCCGACGGCGAAGTACGCACCTTCCTCGAAGACGGCGACGAAGTCATACTGCGCGCCTGGTGCGAGAAACCCGGTCACCCGCGCATCAGCTTCGGCGAGTGCCGCGGCGCCATCCTGCCCGCATCCTCATAAATCACCGCAGGAAGCAGCAAAACAGTCTTCGCTGCTGACAAGCGAAAACCCCACCCAAAGCCATGCACAACTTTGCTCTTCATCCCGGCGGGAAAAAGTGGCGAAATAGAATCCCGCAGGCCAGAATGCCAATTCCGAAACACCCAAAAAGCACTGGCAAAAACCACAGCGCCCCAAACGAATCCAGCATCGCGGTCTCAGGGTGGCCGGGCTCATACAGGACCGGGATGCTCTGCCCGACCGTATACTCCGGTGGATTCGACGAAAAATTCGACACCGCTGTGTAGACCATCCCACTCTTCGTCGTGTATTGAAAATCCGGAGTGTATCTGACCCTGCCCTTGGAATCCATACTCGGGATCAGCTTTACGACCTTTCCGGTGGTACGCGCTCCGCGCACAAGCAGGATGCTGCTGTGAACGGTAAGCCCCACAGTTACGATGAGGAACGCTATGCCCACAATCCAACTGGACCAGAGCACGCTCCTGCGCCGGAAGGAGGCGGATTTCCCGATCAACGTGCTTTCCAAACGAATCCCCCCTCGGCATTGGCGATATGAATGCCGCCATGGAATGACAGAAGCATCGCAGAGGAAGGGAGTCCATCACAACGTAAAAATTCAGGGGCGCCCAGAAGCGCCCCAGCCACTCCATTCCCGGCCAGTCGCCCTACACGTCCAGCCTGCCTGACGCGGCCACCCTCCCGTACCAGTGGCCCGAATCCTTGATCGTCCGCTTCTCTGTCCTGAAGTCGATATACGTCATCCCGAACCGCTGGCTGTAGCCTTCAGCCCACTCAAAGTTGTCCAGAATGCTCCATGCGTGATACCCGCGCACCTTCGCCCCGTCCCGCATCGCCCGCGCCAGCTCCGCCAGGTGCTCGAGGTAGAACGTTGTCCGCCGCGCATCCGGCACCCGCTCCGGATCATTCGACAGCGGAGCATCCGAGTACGCGCATCCATTCTCCGTGATCTCAATCGGGAGCTTGTACGTCTTCCACATCTGCATCA